>JAYPZT010000009.1:0-21637 GCA_038136415.1 Opitutales bacterium | reverse complement strand
AAGCTTTTTTACCTTCGGATCCTTCTTCAGATAAATAGTACAGCAGAGTGGCATTCCCGGCAAGCTCCTGCAGCCCGGACTGTCCATCGCAATCCGCATTGAAGGCAGATTTTAAACACCGGATGGCAAGCGGGCTTTTTTCAAGAACTTCACTGGCCCACTGCACGCCCTCCGCTTCCAACTGGTCGACGGGGACCACCTTATTCACCAGCCCCATATCCATCGCCTCCTGTGCATTATACTGTCGGCACAGATACCAGATTTCCCTGGCCTTTTTCTGCCCGACAATGCGGGCGAGATATGAGGAACCAAAGCCACCGTCAAAACTGCCGACCTTGGGCCCGGTCTGCCCAAAAATTGCGTTGTCCGCCGCGATCGTCAGATCGCAAACCACATGCAGAACATGTCCTCCACCAATCGCATACCCAGCAACCAAGGCGATCACCACCTTGGGCATCGAACGGATCAGTTTTTGCAAATCCAAAACATTGAGGCGGGGAACCCCTTCCTCATCCACATATCCAGCCTCACCACGCACGCTTTGATCCCCTCCGGAACAAAAAGCATACTTTCCATCTGAATGAGGGCCTGCACCGGTCAGTAGGACTACTCCAATCTTTGGGTCTTCCCGGGCATCCAGAAATGCCGCATACATTTCAGAAACTGTTTTGGGCCGAAAAGCATTACGCTTATGCGGCCGGTTAATGGTGACTTTGGCAATCCCTCCGGATTTGTGGTAAAAAATATCCTCGTACTCGCCTACTTGTTCCCAGTTCATGCTTCTTCCTCCGTACCTGGTTTATCAGACTCCTGGACCTCTACTTTTCTGCCCTGCATGCCCCACTTTTCACGAAGGTATAAGCGTTCTTCCTTCCAGTTGGCAAAGGGCTTGCCCCGTAAAGAGAGCAAGTTATCGAGCTCTTTCCCATCATTGTCAGGCTGGGAGTTTTCCTCGTTCAGGGATTCAGTCGGGTGATTGTCCATTGTTTTTCCACTTTTTCGTATAAAAATCTGTCATGCAAACGGTTGGGGCCTCCCTGCCAGAACTCAATGCTCCGGGGATGCAAGTAATACCCGCCCCAGTGTGGCGGACGCGGAGGAGAATCTCCAAATTCATTCCGGGCATCCAGAAATGCTTGTTCCAAAACCTCACGGGAGGCAAGAGGCTGGCTTTGTTGAGACGCCCAGGCTCCGATTTGGCTAAGGTAGGGACGGGAGTGAAAATACTCCTCGGCCAAAGAATCCTCCACTTTGGATACCGTACCGAGGATGGTTACCTGCCGCTGCATCGAAAACCAGGGGAAATGCATGCTCACATGAGGATTACCAGCAAGATGCCTTGCTTTACGGCTGTTGTAATTAGAATAAAACACGAAGCACTCCTTATCCAATCCCTTGAGCAAAACGGCCCGGGCCGATGGCCTCCCCTCTTCGTCCACGGTGGAGAGACTGCAGGCATTGGGGTCATAGAGTTTGGCATCCACCGCTTGGTTCATCCAGGACTGAAACTGATCCAAAGGATCGGTGGAAAGTTCTGAACGCCTCAGGGGTGGCTGATCGTAACTCTCCCTGAGATCCTGTAAACTTTGGTTAAAATCATTCATTGGAATTGGGTCATACTAGATGAAAGTAATGGTTCGGCAAAACCCTTATTTGAGATCCGCGGCATTGGCCTGAGTAATTTCCTCCCGGGCAGCAGTGGCGGCAATACCCGGAGAACGGTCCCTCATTTTTTTCCGCCAGTTCATGTTCCAGGTGATAAGTTTTCTGGCAATTCTTCCACGAATGGATTTCTTAATCCAATGGAGTTCATGGGCAGGTTCTGATTGGTTGGTATAACTTTCCTTGTAGGCAAAAGGAGCCGGCAGAAAATCGAAGACCCTTCCCTCCTTCCAGCACCTCTCCATGCTTTTAAAAAGGAGCTGCTTACCGGGAGAGTATTTTTTCCACGCTTCATCAAAAGCCAAGTGGTGAAGATAGGAAAAGCCCGGGCAAAGCAACTCCAACTGCCAAGCCACCGGATGGTCATTCACTCTTAAAAAAGAAATCCGCACCCCTTCAGATTTGGCAAGTTCCGGAAGGAGTTCAAAGAAGAAACCCCGCTTTCCCCGAATAGAGTAAAGACCGGCGTTCTCGATATTCTTGTGGGACTGCAACTCCACCAGACAGGTTGCCGGCATCACCGAGCGGACTTCCTCAAATTGATCATAATCCTCCCAGGATACATCCCCAGCTTTCTCAAGGGACCGCTTATCGTAGTTGAGAGACTTGCGGGACTTAGGCCCCAGTTTCTGATTTAAATATTCGTCGAAGGTAATTTCCCCAGTCGGTTTGACCATCATGGAAGTACGCTCCGATCTGTAAATTTGCAGATGGTTTGATTGCTTTACTCGGTGTTCGAAATGTTCCTGCCAGAAAACCTCGGGGATCTGTGGTACCCATACAAAGAGAAATTCCCCCAGTAATTCGGATAGCTTGTCGACCAGCAAAGGAGCGACCCGGTTTTCACAGGTAGGGAAATGGTAATTGGCTTCATCGTAAATAAAAGGCCAAAGGCCTCTCGACCCCAATAATCCTGGTCGCTCCACAAATGGCCAGAAACCAAGCAATTCGCCCCCTTCCGTCTGTGCTGTAATCAGTAAAGGTGCACGGTCTTTTGGTTGCCTATCCCACCAACATCTTAGCCAGGCAGGAGAAAAGTATGGGTTTATCCAGTCCGCTCTTTCCAGGAGCTTATCATATTCCTCACAAATAGAATCGATCGTGGAAAAGGACCGTGAAACCTCAACAGAAATGGAAGACACATTCAATGTTCCGGAGTCTGATCAGTAGAAACCGGATGGTCAAATAAGACTACTTCAAACTACCAGGTTGGAGAAGTCTTCATACTCCGCACGAAAACCACCATCCACTCCCCGGCAAAGAACCGCAACAGCGTCATGAGAATGAAGGGATTCAAAATGGGAGCAGACAATCCTGAAATCAATAATTCTGCCATCCTCAGCCAATTGCTCGTAGAGCAGACGGGCCGCGTCCTCCACAAATTTAATCTTAGCACCATTCAGTTCAGCAAATGCCTGCTCGTCCTCACGCTTCACCATCACCTGGGTTTCAGTACCCAAACCATGGATGCACATGTCACGAAGTTCGAGCATGGAGAGCTCACGGTCGGGATGCACCTCCACGCTTACCCTGGCCAGACTGCGCTGGGAATGGGGGATTGCCAGTAAATCTCTGGTCTGGCGGGCATGCTCAGAAAGTTCCGAGGCACAGGGACAGGCGGAAGAGTAGACGAAATCAAAATTGATAATTTTACGAACGCGGTCCGCACGATCAATCACACCCTCAAAACTGCAATTGTAGTATTGGTAGCCCTCCAATCCACTGCGGAGGCTCTTCTGTACCATAGGGTAAGAAAAATCCACTTTGATCCTCGCCTCACGCGAATCCAGTTTTTCTTTGTAGTGGCGAAGTACCCGCTCCAAGGTTTCCGGAGAAAATACTTCTTTCTCATATTCATAAAAGATGCGAATGATACGGGACATATTGATTCCCTTTTTATCCGCATCCAAGCTCACGGTACCCGTCACCCGGGATTCGAGGGTTAGATCCTCACCGTCCGGGCCAACAAAGCGTAAAGGCAGACGAAATCCAGAGATACCCACTTGTAAAATAGGCACATTCGCTCCCTGCATGTCTGAAGATCCAGAGTTTTGCACATCAGGCAAGGAATCACGGTACTCCTGAGTGATCTTGAAGTTGGGGTCGTACTCGCGTTTGAGTTTTTGGGGATTTTCGGAGCGGGTATCCATGGGAAATAATATTGCCGAAATTCAATCAGGACGCAAATTGCCAGCTACTTCGCTTTCCCCTGGTTTGCCACCGCCTCCATTGCCTTGGCAACCGCTTCCGGATCTCCAAGGTACTGACGGTTTAAAGGTTTAAGATTCTCATCAAGATCGTAGACCAAGGGCATACCGGTGGGTACATTCATTCCAATAATCTCCTCTTCTGAAACACCATCCAAATACTTGATCAGTGCACGAAGAGAATTGCCATGTGCAGCGATCAGAACATTTTTCCCGGCCTGAATCTGAGGGGCAATGGTATCGGTCCAAAGAGGTAGAAAACGGGCAACTGTATCCTTCAGACACTCGGTCAAAGGAATATCAGATTCATCGAGGTTGGCATAGCGGCGATCTTTTCCGGCGTATCCCTCGTCATCTTTGGACATGGCCGGAGGAGGGATATCATAACTGCGGCGCCATACCAGCACTTGGTCATCTCCATGCTTTTCGGCAGTCTCTGCTTTGTTGAGACCCTGCAAGCCACCGTAATGACGCTCATTCAGACGCCACTCACGATGCACAGGAATCCAGACCTGATCCAGCTCAGTCAGAGCAAACCATAGGGTACGGATGGCCCGTTTGAGTACAGATGTGTAAGCCACATCAAACTGAAAACCGGCCTCCTTGAGCAGACGACCCGACTCGCGGGCTTCCCCCTCCCCTTTCTGGGTAAGATCGACATCATGCCAACCGGTGAAGCGGTTTTCTTGGTTCCATTGGCTCTCGCCATGACGAAGTAGTACTAATTTGTGCATAAGAAAAATTGTGAACTATTTACCTTAGCCAATTACAGAGCTATGGTCACGGCTTTTATTGTCTGCATATATTCAGAGATACGGGGAGTAAGTCTTGAGAAAGCCCAAGGAATGTGGTTGTTTAAAGGAATGTTTGGCAGGATGTTATTTCTTTTCATTTTTTTACCGATGATCGAATTGTACCTTTTGATCATGCTCGGATCCCGCATAGGTGCGATGCCCACTATCGGATTGATTGTACTCACAGGGGTACTTGGTGCAAGCCTCGCCCGCCAGCAAGGTCTGTCCGTTCTTTCCAGGATACAACGGGAAATGGCATCGGGGAAACCACCGGCTCAGGAATTGGTGGAGGGGGCTTTAATTGTGGTTGGCGGAATCGTGCTGCTTACCCCCGGCATCATTACTGATCTTTTTGGTTTTTCGCTACTGGTTCCCCCCATTCGTAAAGCGATCTGCCAAAGCTTAACCAAATCTTTCGGCAAAAAAGTAAGCAAGGCGACTGGTTTTTCTCACATGAGCAATGGTTTCTCCTCCTTCCGTAAAGGTTCAGATGATGTTATCGATGTCTAAATTTTTCACCATATCCTTACTGTCCCTCATTTACCTTCTCGGAATCTGCGGATGCGGCGGACCCGACGAAGGAATTTACACCGGGAAGATAGGAAAAAAAAGAAAAGTGGAAATTCGGGTGAGTCCAGATGATGAAGTGATTCTGGATGGGTACTGGCAGGAACCCCTCAAGGGCGAGCATCAAAGAGGCAGTTTAAAAGGAGAGGATATGGACGCTTTGGTTTTTGAGGGACCAGCCTCCAAAAAATTCAAGCTGAGAATCCTTTACGAGGAGGAAGAGAACGAATTAATCATCCGGGCGATTCAATCGAGAAATTACGGACCTGGAGCCCGGTATGTTTCCACGGAAGAGGAATCGGTTTTCGATCCGCCGCCAAGGTTGCTTAAACTCTAAGAGCCAGATTCAGTCTCGTAAGTCAGAGTCTTCGATCATTCTCTCCAAAGCATCCCTAAATTCCGGGCCCACTCCTTCCCGCTTGGCGATTTCCACATAGAAAGGAATGAAATCGTTCCGGTCGAGTGCTTTGATTGCGATGTTGTGAAAAGGTTCATCTGCAGAAATGAAGTAAGTGGCCTCGCCAAAGGAAAGAGTGATCCCGGAATCACTCCGGAATACACCCAACCGCTGATGATCCTCATGCATGGGATATTATGGTTAGTCTGAGGAACAAGCTTTGACAAGCCAGTGATTGCTCACCTTCCTATCGATCCGTATAATTTCTAACGAAAAATGATTTTCTTTCCTTACCGCGACGACAACCCAACCCGCTCTTTTCCGCTGGTAAACTGGTTATTTATTCTGACCAACGTTTGGGTATACTTCGCCTATCAACTTCCTTTAAGCCCGGGTGGACAGGAGGCATACTTTGCAAATTTTGGTTTCATTCCGGCAGCCTTTTTTGGACAGTTCTCACAGGACGATTTGGCAGTGGTGGCGTGGGAATGGAGCTCCGTGGTCACCTCGATGTTCAGTCATGGCGGCTTGCTGCACCTTCTGGGCAACATGCTTTTCCTTTATCTTTATGGAGACAATTTGGAAGATGCGTTGGGGAAAATTCGTTATTTTCTTTTCTATCTGATGTGCGGTTTTTTTGCGGCAATTGCTCAGTCCCTGGTAAATCCCTACTCCGAAATTCCTATGGTGGGGGCATCCGGAGCCATTTCCGGAGTAATTGCCGGCTACTTACTCCTCTATCCACGGGCGAATATCCGGGTCTTTTATTGGTTCTTTTTGTTTGTGGGCACTCTATATCTGCCGGCTTATTTGGTGCTTGGTCTCTGGGTGTTTGAGCAGATCATTGCTCTCCCCGAATCCATGAAGCAGGCAGGAGGAGTGGCCATTGCCGCACATCTGGGGGGATTCGCCGCTGGATTCCTGCTCACTCCCTTCCTGCGCAAGCCGGGTGTACGCCTGTTTCAGGATGGACGCACGCGCTCTTTTACTCGCCAATCCAGAGGATTCAGATAGTGTATTCTGCTTTCAAGAAAGCACATGGAAAAAGCATACCAGCCGAAAGAAGTAGAGGACAGACTCTACGAAAAATGGGAAAAAGACGGATCCTTCACCGGACAAATTGATCAGAATAAGCCCGCTTACTCCATCGTCATCCCACCACCCAATGTTACGGGTGTGCTCACTATGGGCCATGTGCTCAACAACACCATTCAGGATATTCTTGCCCGCAGGGCTCGGCAAAACGGGTGTGCCACCCTCTGGCTTCCCGGAACTGACCATGCCGGGATTGCCACCCAGACGAAGGTAGAGCAACAACTCCGCCAAGCAGGAAAAAGTAAACACGATCTTGGACGGGAGAGATTTATTGAACATGCCAAGGAGTGGAGAGACAAGCATGGTGGCATCATCCTCAAGCAGCTCCGTAAACTCGGATGTTCCTGCGACTGGGACCGGACTGTGCACACTCTGGACCAGGACTACTCTGATGCAGTGCTCGAAGCTTTTGTTCGGTTATTCAAGAATGGGTATGTTTACCGTGGGAAACGCATGGTAAATTGGTGCCCCGTCAGTTTGACTGCTCTCTCGGATGAAGAGGTGATGATGAAGCCTCAAAATGGAAAACTTTATAAAATCCGCTACGAACTGGTTGATTCCCCCGGAGAATTCCTTGAGGTTTCCACCACCCGCCCGGAAACAATCATGGGGGATGTTGCCCTCGCCATTCATCCCGATGATGAACGCTGGCCCGCTCTTCAGGGAAGAAAAGTAAGACGGCCTTTGCAGCCTGCGGAGATTCCAATCATTGCGGATGAGGCGGTGGAAAAAGATTTTGGCACGGGAATGCTAAAAATCACCCCCGCCCATGACCCTCTGGATTTTGAGATTGGACAGCGGCATAACCTGGAAACCATCGATGTATTGAATGCGGATGGCACCCTCAATGAATTTGCTGGAGCAGAATTTGCCGGCATGGATCGTTTCGATGCCCGCAAGGCAACGGTGGAGAAACTTCGGGAGCAGGGGGATTTAATCGATGAAGAGGATCATGCAAATAATGTTGGATTTTCTGAACGGGCGGATGTTCCCATCGAACCCCGTCTATCCGAACAATGGTTTCTGCGCTATCCAAGAGTGGAGGAAGCCAAGCGGGCAGTATCTGAAGGGTTTATTCGCTACTTTCCCGAGCGCTGGTCCAAGACTTATCTGCACTGGCTGGACAACATTCAGGATTGGTGCATCAGCCGGCAATTGTGGTGGGGACACCGGATTCCGGTTTGGTACCGCAAAGGGGCTCCGCGAAATGATCCGCAGAATTGGCATGTCTCTGTAAACGGTCCGGATGATCCAGAGAATTGGGAGCAGGATGAAGATGTGCTCGACACCTGGGCATCTTCCTGGCTTTGGCCACTGGCCACGATGGGCTGGCCTGATCAGGATTCAATGCAGAAACAGGGTCTTGAATTCTTCTATCCTACCTCTGCTTTGGTCACCGGTCCGGATATCATCTTCTTCTGGGTTGCCCGCATGATTATGGCAGGGCTGGAATTTAAAGGAGATCCAGTCGATCCCAAAACCACTCTGACGGACGACCAAATTAAACAGCGTATTCCTTTCCGGGATGTTTATTTCACTGGAATTATCCGTGATTCCAAGGGGCGAAAAATGTCCAAGTCCCTGGGCAACTCTCCGGACCCGCTTGATCTGATTGAAAAATATGGTGCGGATGGATTGCGCCACGGAATTATGAGCATTGCTCCGAAGGGGCAGGATATCCGCTTCTCCGAGGAGCGTATCGAACAGGGCAGAAATTTTTGTAATAAGCTGTGGAATGTTTCCCGCTTCCGTCAGATGGCGGATGAGCACACCCAGGAGTCCACTCAGGAAGAAATCATCAACAGGATCAATCCGGCTCAACTTTCCCAGGATGACCACGCCATTTTGCTTAGACTGATTCAGACTCTGGACGAAGTGGATAAGCTCTACCAGCAATACGAATTCAATTCCGTGCTTCATTCCATTTATCGTTTCTTTTGGAATGATCTCTGTGACTGGTATGTGGAAAATTCGAAACCAAGAATGCGTGGAGGTGAGGATAAACATACCTGCCTCGCAGTACAGGACCTTTGCCTGAGGCAAGTCTTACTCCTGTTACATCCGGTTACCCCCTTTATTACGGAGGAACTTTGGCAGGTCCTTGGTTTTTCGGGAGGCCAGTCAATTCAATGGACCAGTCCGGATAAAGGCAGTACCATCTCCTCTGCCCTGACAAATGCCGGTATTACCCTGGATCCCTCCGCTCTGGACGAAATGCTTTCTATCCGGGAGTTAGTCACTTCGATGCGGGCTTTAAAAGCAGACCGGAATTTGGCCAATAATAAACAGGTGGAATTTTCCTTCCTTGCTGAGGATGCCAAAGCTGAAATTTTGACCAAGCACCAGTCATCCATTCTTAGCTCAGTTGGTGCCGCGGAATTGAAACGGGTATCCGCTGCTCCTTCCGGTATGCCTGCCCTGGTCACATCCTTTGGTTCGGTTTATTTGGATTTATCCAGTGGTGTGGATGTTGCAGCCGAGAAGAACAGACTATCCAAGGAACTTGCATCCCTACAGAAAGTGATTTCCTCCATTGAAAATAAGCTGGGCAACTCTGCGTTTACCGATAAAGCACCCGCTCAAGTGGTGGAAGGTGCCCGGCGACAGCTGGCCGAAAATCAGGCAAAGATCAAAGAAACCGAAGAAGCCCTCAAGGCATTGTCTTAACCGCTGCTACCTGCGGATTTGCGACTCGTAGCGCTTTCTTTGTCTGGCGGGCAGTTCAGGCAATTCCGGCAATTGATCTTTCTGCCCCTTGGATCCATTTAGTTTTTGGGCAATCGTTTGTAATTCAGACCATCTGGGTATCCCCAGGTCAGGCCCGTGTATGATCATGTCCAGCAAGCTCTTCCACTCAATCATCAACCTCTCCACATCCCCTGCCCCTAAGTCTTCAGAATCCTCGCTGCCATTGAAGGTACGCTCGCGAATAAAATCGACTCCTCCCTCACCATACTCGAGGGGCAATCCACTCCGCAAATATCCCGGACAATCCTTAAATCCGTATGCCTGGCGACAGAGTGCGGAGAGACGGGATTCTGACTTGGCCCAAGATTTAAAACGGTGCCCAGCCCGCAGGTTTGCCAAGTCATAAATAAACTCATCAAGCGGATAACTTTCATCCTCCAATCCTACCGCCACTGCCAATCCTTCGCCGCGGGAAAACTGACTGAATATCCTTCCACGATTTGTGGGACGGGCCTGGCTATCCACTAACCCAAGCACATACCAGGCTTCAAGTGGACTGATCATGCTGAGGTTATCCCGCCCCTGATCAGAACTTTCATCAAATGGAGAATCAAATGATTTAAAAGTCTTTCTCAGTTTTGGATTCAGAAGAAATCGGCCACGTGAATCTTTCCACCCCAGGGTTTGAGCATTCTCGTAGCTTAACCGGGCACTCAGTACTTTCCCCCGGTCCACAAATTCCACGAGTTCACCACCTTGAGAAAGGAAGGGAAAAAAAGCACGGAATTGATCCTCCAAACCAAGACGGGCCCAGGTTTTTCTGCTAAACTTTTTTTTGGCTCTTGGCTGTTCAGCTGCAACTGCCTGTCGCAAAACCTTACGGAAGGATTTGATCAGGGTAACCTTCTCCCCCATTGATTCTTCCACATAAATTGCCACAGGCACCTCTTTTCCATAAGTGGGAGATTTTCGGGTTCCAAAACGGCAGGGATTGCCAAGTTGAATTTTGCTCAAGGTTTTGGGTAAGGAAAGAGCGGCGACCCACTCTTGATTCTGTAAAACCAGTGCCCTGCTCATCATCCCTTTAACCTGACCACCCCGCCTTTCCCAGAGTCCTGAACTGTTGAGCATTTCAACCACTTCCTTCCGGGAATCATTAGCAGGCTCCTCTTTTTTTCTTCCTGCTTCCGATAATTTAGAGAGATTTCCCAGAGAATCACGAAAACCCAATCTCACTTGCTCCTCGGAAAATAAACGTTCTGCCAATTGCCGGGCCGCTTCGATGTGATTTTCTCCATGCTCCAAAGCTTGGTTCATCACAGTGAGCAACGCCGGCCAATCAAGAGTGGAGGAGCGGTGCAGGCGCAGAGGCCGGGCATCGGCCAGACGAGCCTGCCTCGAAGCAACCACCACATACCCCCGGGTATCTTTCCCCCGCCTTCCGGCCCGGCCATACATCTGCAACAATTCATCCGGACGCACCTGGAGTAATTGATCATCCACCCGATACTCCCGGTCTGTCACCAAGACTGAGCGCATGGAAAAATTTACCCCGGCTCCCAATCCGGTTGTCGCTACCACCACCTGTAATTGCCCGGCCTTGGCCAAGGGCTCAACCAACCCGGCCCGCTTTTGATAATCCAGACCACTATGATGGAAAGCCACCCGACGACGGAGCAGCGAAGAAAGTTCCTTCCCCGCCACTCTTCGCTGCTCGGGTGTTAGTTCGAGAATTTCAGTTTCCGGCAGCTCATGAGCCAATTGCCTGGCAAGTTCCTCAGCTGCTTTTCGGCGCGGAGCAAAGAGTAGAACCGGTCCCATTCCGGACCGCAAAGCCCCATCGATTAATTTTGGCCAATGGCCCCGAATTTTATCTGTATGGGCAGATCTTTTGATCAGTGCTTCCCCCAGTACTTCCTCCAGCGGAACCGGTCGCCGGTGCTCCTCGATTACCGCGACCCGACGGCCATGTCCGGCCAACCATTCCGCAACCTCATGCGGATTGGCCACGCTGCCACTCATCAGCAACAGGGATGTTTCCGGCTGGGCCAAAGCAAGGGTAACCTCATAACCGGCTCCGCGCTGAGAGTCACTTAATAGTTGATATTCATCCACCACAAATAAATCGGGCGGGTGCGAACCAGCCATCGCCCCCCGCTGAGTCTCCAGAGTTGCCACAACTACCTGAGAATCTGGCCTGTAACGAAGATCGCCCGTAATTAAACCAACCTCCCAGCCCCTCTCCTGCCATTCACGAAACTTATCATTGGCCAGGGCACGGGTAGGTACAGTGTAAACGGCACGCCCTTTGAATCCGGAATCGATCAGTTGTTCAAAAACAAAGGTCTTCCCTGCCCCAGTCGGTGCATGCAGAACCACATCCTTCCCTCCTCTTATTTCATTGAGAGCCTGTCTTTGCCAGGAATCGGGCAAAAAAATCCGCCCACCAAACTCTTCGCTATTCGTTTGCATTGTTTCCACTGACCGATTGCATGGATGGAAGTAGTCATCCTACCCCTTACAGGCAACTGAATACAACCAAACTCCCCTAAAAAATAAAAGATTTACCAAGATGATCCGTATGATTGCAGCTTGTGCCCGAAACCGGGTCATGGGATCCAAGGGCACGCTTCCGTGGAAAATTAAAGAGGACTGGGAATATTTCCTTAAAACCACAGAGGGCGGAGTTTTGTTAATGGGCAGAAGGTGTTATGAAGATTTTACAGAATATGCGTCCACCCGCAAATTGGTGGTTCTTTCCCGCGACCCTGACAAGACTTTCACTCATGCATCCAAGGCAGCGAGCTTAAAGGAAGGAATCAAATTGGCCCAATCGATGGGAGAAAATATCTGGATTTGTGGAGGAGCTGAGATTTACAAACACGCAATGCCCATGTCCGAGGAACTTTATCTTACTCAAATTGATCAGGATTATGAGGGTGATGTGAAGTTCCCGGCGTGGGAAGACCATTTTAAGACCGAAATCAGCAGAAAAACGGTCACAACCGACGGGGTTACACTCAGCTTTCTGATTCTTGGGCGCTAGGAAGCTTCTAGCGAGTGTACCCCAAAGCTTGCTTCCCGCAGGCTTAACCATTATCTCTAAAGCTCGGTTTATTATATGCGATTTTTAACTTACAATGATTTGGATGAGCTCCAAATGGAGTTTGGTACCCCTTGCTTTGTTTACGACGAAGCTACGCTGCGTGAAAATGCAAAAGCAGTTTTAAATTTCCCTCATGCTTTTGGTCTCTTTCCGCGTTATGCGATGAAAGCTGCCCCTACCGCAGCTATTCTGCGAATCTTCAATGAAGAGGGCCTGGGGATTGATGCTAGCTCCATTCATGAGGTCGAGCGGGCGGTACGGGCCGGTTTTGGAACAGAATCTATTTCCCTAAGTACCCAGGAATTGGCGGATGACTTTATTTACTGGGCACAGGACGGTATCCGGATCAACCTGTGCTCCCTCCATCAAATTCATAAAATTGGAAGATGGGGAAAAGTAAGGCGTGTAGGCTTACGCTTCAACCCAGGCAAGGGTTCTGGGGGTAATAACCGTACAAATGTGGGGGGACCTGCAAGTAGTTTTGGAATCTGGAAAGATGACCTCGGAGAAGCCATCAATCTTTGCAAGGAGTATAAACTGACGGTTGAAAGAATTCATACCCATATTGGATCAGGATCCGATCCGGAAGTATGGAAAACTGTGGCATCCATGACCTTGGATCTCGCCCGCTCTTTTCCTTCTGTCGATACGATTAATTTGGGAGGTGGATATAAGGTGGCACGCATGCCCGATGAAAAAGCTACCGATTTACAGGAGGTCGGCGCACCGGTGAAGAAATTGTTTGAAGAATTTGCTGCGGAGACTGGCAGGAAACTAAAACTTGAAATTGAGCCAGGCACCTTTCTTCTCGCTCATGCCTGTAGCCTGGTCACCCGCATTCAGGATATTACCTCCACCGGCAATGAGGGTTATCGTTTCCTCAAGCTCGACTCGGGAATGACTGAAATTCTCCGCCCCAGCCTTTACGGTGCCCAGCACCCTATTCATCTGGTTTGCGAACCGGGTCAGGAAAAATTCAGGGAATTGATGGATCAGGTGGTGGTTGGACATTGCTGTGAGTCTGGGGATCTCCTTACTCCAGCACCCGGTGATCCGGAAGCTCTCGCTCCCCGTAATTTAATCCGTGGAGAGATCGGAGACTTCTGCGTGATTGAAGGTGCTGGTGCGTATTGCTCATCGATGTCTGCCAAAAATTACAATTCCTTTCCTGAGGCAGCAGAAGTGCTACGCCGGGAGGATGGTCGGCTTGCATTGATTCGCAAGCGCCAAACCTTTGACCAAATTATCGAAAACGAAGTTGTTCCTTGAAAACTTCGGGACTGGGTCAATTTAAACTTGGCCAACCACTGCCTTCAGGCACACATGCCGTATGTGTAAGCCTGCCTAAATTTGCGGATGTAATTGGATACGAAGAAAAAGATCCTGCCACATTATCCTCCATGCCCAGTGGATACCCAAGATTTGTCAGACACCAATTGATTCAGCGTATGATTAATCATCTATGCGTTGATTCCGTAGAAAAAACATCAGGTTATCTCTTCGCCCGGGAACAGGACTGCGAGCAGGCTATTAAGAGGTATCAAATTCAAGACTGCAAGATTACCCAAAACCAGGATTGGACACTTTTGGAACTACCGGCTGATTCTGAAAAAAACTCGTTAATCAGTGCTTATTTTCAACATACAGGCTGCGGAATTTCATCTCGCCTGGCGGAGGACTTTCTCTGGGATCGGGGCTTGGTTGAACAGCGGGAAGTTTTATCCGACATACCTGAGGCAGAATCTGTAATCAAGCAAAGGATATCCCAGGCTCATGGTCCGCAGGTTTCTGCGGATGATCTCCTGCTCGCCTCATCAGGAGCCAATGCCTTTCATGCCTTATTCAAAGCAGCAACCGAGCAAGCTATATCCAAAAATAAATCCATTTGGATCAGATGGGGCTGGCTCTACCTCGACACGATTGAAGTGATGGATCTTTATGGCAAAGAATCCGGTAAAGTGCTTGAGGTAAATGCAGTTGGTAATACCGATGAACTCATTTCCCTTTTCGATAAGTATGGAAATGAAATTGCAGGGGTAGTTACGGAATTCCCCACCAATCCACTTTTACAGGCCGGGGATCTGGAATTAGTTCGAAAACTCTGTGACCAATCCGGGGCACTTCTGATTATTGACCCGACCATGGTGTCCCCCAAAAATGCCAAGATTACCAGCACCGCAGATGTGGTGGTTAACAGCCTTACCAAATATGCAGGCTGGGAAGGAGATGTCATGATGGGCAGCCTCGCATTTCCACAATGTTCGAAATTAGGAAAAGAATTATTCCTCCGGACGAGGGAACTAATTTGCCCGCCTTACCACCGGGACATTCTACGCATGGCGGAGCAGATTCCTTTCTATGATCATTTTATCGAATCAGCCAATAAGAATGCTCTTCAGGTTGCCGAGTTTCTGGAAAATCATCCGGGGGTAAAAAAAGTTCACTGGGCATACCAGCACTCATTTAGATCCAACTACGAAAAGTTTGCCGGTGAAAACAACCCGGGGTGCAACCTGAGCTTTGAAATCAATGGAGATTTCAAAAAGTTTTACGACCACTTGGAAATGCTCAAAAGTCCAAGCTTCGGGACTGAGTTCTCCAACTGTTGCCCCTATGTCTACCTCGCTCATTATTCCTTAATTCAAACCGAGGAAGGCAGGCAAAAGCTTCAGGATGCTGGTATTCACCCAGAGCTTTTGCGACTAAGTGTGGGCATGGAAGGTGCGGAAAAAATAACGGCCGCATTGGATTTGGCCCTGCAATACTCCTTAACATAAAAAAATCCACCCCGTGTCATGAAAGACCCGAGGTGGATTTGAAAGGTAATCGATTCTGGCTATTCGAAATTGTGAGGATCAAGAACCTTACGCACTCTCTTCTTCGATAGACGAACATAAGCAGGTACTCCATTTTCAAAAGGAACCTGCACTTCTCCACTGATCAAGGGCTGCGCGTACTTGATAAATTTGGCTGTCATGCTGACACCATCCTCGGAAATCCAGTCGTGGGGAATTTCTTTCACACCGTTGGCAATTTCAGAAAGTGGGGCAAGACCAGTCTCACAGGAATAAGTATCCCCTTCCCCTCTGACCAGGATTACCATTTTGTCGGTTTCTCCCTCGAGGGCTGCACGAACAGCTGCCTGACCTGCCATAAAGGCCTCATCGTTATCAGTCTGGGAGGAGCAATGTGCTGCGGCTCTTTGACCAATGCCTAGCTTGCAGGAGCGGGCTTTGACCGCAAGGTTTTGCTCCACAAAGCTGGCGAGGAAATCACCTACGCCACCGAGTTGCTGATGCCCGAAAGCATCCTGACCGGAGGCCGAATTGGCGACATAATTTCCGTCCTTATCAACGAGACCTTCTCCAACTACAACCATGCAGTAACGGTTTTTCTTAAGCACATTTTGTACATCCTCGATAAATTTATCCTTGGAGAAAGGAAGCTCGGGAAGATAGATCAAATGCGGGGCGTCGTTGGGATTATCTTTGCTTTTCGCCAAAGTTGTACCAGCTGCAATCCAGCCGGCATTTCTGCCCATAACTTCAATGATGGAAACAAGGTCGTGTTGCCCCATCGCCTCATGATCCAAGGCGGACTCACGAACAACCGAGCAAAGATATTTCACCACACTGCCATAACCTGGGCAGTGATCGGTGGTGACCAAATCATTGTCAATCGTCTTAGGAACTCCAATCACTCGGAGCTCATAGCCTTTCTTCTGGGCAAGCTTGGATATTTTGTCTGCTGTATCCTGGGAATCATTTCCTCCACAGTAGAAAAAGTAGCGGATATTGTGGGCTTCGAATACCTCGATGATACGCTCATATTCCTGGTCACGCTTGAGTTTGAAACGACAGGTTCCAAGAGCGGATGCAGGCGTGTAACGTAACCCGCGGATGTTTTGCTGGGACTCTTCAGCAAGATCGATCAATTCCTCTTTGAGAATGCCAAGGACACCATTCATGCCTCCGTAAATTTCCTCGATACATTCATGGTTCAATGCCTCCGAGACAACCCCAGCAACACTAGCATTAATGACGGCAGTTGGCCCACCCGATTGGGCGACCAAGCAATTTCCAATTAGTTCTTCAGCCATGACTTATAAAATAAATGTAAAGGAATGCATTGCACAGAGTTACTCACCGTTGGCAATCGCAAAATCCTTTCTCTTGTTTGATTTGATTAATATTTTTTGAATCAAAGAATTGATGCGGGTTGGTAATCTTTGGATTCGGGATATTTATCGGCCCAGGAACGGGCTTTTTTGACAAAATGATCAACCTGTTCAGTGGCTGCACCCACTTTGGCTTCACCATCCTGAATGATTTGCTGAAGCTGCCCGAGTTTAAGTTTGATCCGCTTATCTTCAGCCAACCGCTCCACCAAATTATTTTCCTTAATTTTTCCGGCCCGTAAATCACGGACAGTGGCCAGAGCGTGTTCCTTAATCGCAGCGTGGGCATCTTCTCTGCCTGTTCCCTCTTTCACCGCTTCCATCATCACTGTAGTCGTGAGCAGGAAAGGCAGGTATTTTTCGCGCTCACTGGCAATCACCGAGGGAAACACCTCCATTTGAGCAAGTACGGTAAGAAAAGTATCCAACAAACCATCGATCGCAAAAAACGCATCCGGTAATGCCACGCGGCGGACAACGGAACAGGAAACATCTCCCTCATTCCATTGGTCACCCGAGAGGTGCGAAACCATGGTCAGGCAACCATTTAAAATCGCCTGAAATCCATTGATTCTCTCACAACTACGACTATTCATTTTATGGGGCATTGCCGAGGATCCTGTCTGCCCCTTGGCAAAGCCCTCTCCAAGCAATTCATGCCCCGCCATGATTCGTAATGTGGTGGCAAAGTTTGCCGGAGCAGCCGCAGTACGGACCAATAATGATAAAGCCTCAAAATCTAAACTACGGGGGTAAACCTGGCCAACATTGTGCCAATTCGCGGGTGCGCCGAGATGATCCATTAATAGTTCATCCAATCTGGAGGCCTTGTCCTTGCTTCCCAGAAGAGTAATTTGATCCAAACGGGTGCCCACCGCCCCTTTAATCCCCCGGTATGGATAGGTTGCGTAGAGTCTGGATAAACCTTCGATAGCCCGCTCCAGCTCCTCCCCCCAGTTGGCCATCCGCTTTCCCAAGGTGGTAAGTTGGGCAGGCACATTGTGAGAGCGGGCGGTTAAGGCAACAGATTTAAATTCCTCAGCCTTGAGAGACAAAGTAAATAAACATGCAATAGCTTTCTCCAGAACAATGCCCAGGCTCCGGTGGATTTGTAACTGCTCCACATTTTCAGTCAGATCCCGGCTGGTCATTCCTTTGTGAGCATGTTGATGACCCGATAGTTGGGCAAATTCTTCAAGTCTTGCCTTCACATCGTGCTTCGTTACCTGCTCACGCTTTCTGATAGATTCTAAATCAACGGAAGCTTTCGCCTTCTCTGATGCCTCAATTTCTGACTCCTCAATGGGAAGGCCCAGCTCTCTCTGAGCCCGCATCACCGCGATCCAAAACTCACGCTCCAGAATGATTTTCCCATGGGCAGACCAAAGATTAACCATATCTTCGGAAGCATAGCGTTCAGCAAGGATGTTGGGAATAGATGAGGACATAATAATTAGATATTTTCTAGTTTTTCGCAGACAGAGCGGATGATAAATTCAGGAGTGGAAGCACCAGCGGTGACTCCCACCGTGGAAAATTCTTTGAGCATTTCAGAATCCAAATCCTCTGCAGTTTCCACATGAAAAGTAGGACGGTCATAAGAGGATGCGAGTTTGGCCAGCTTGCGGGTATTTGCGGAGTGCTTCCCCCCAATTACAACGATGGCATCTGCCCCTTCCTTAACCAACTCCACCAGATCTGACTGCCTTTCCTTGGTCGCCCCACAGATCGTATCAAATACGATCAACGAAGGATACTTTTCAGCTAGCTGGCTGGTAAGAGCTTTAAACTCATGGGTGAACATCGTGGACTGGGACACCATCGCCACCTTGTCGCCAAGATCCGGTAAATTTTTCAAATCCTCAGGAGAATGAACCACATGTCCACGGCCTTGTGCATAGCCCATCAATCCAATGACTTCCGGATGGTCCGGATCACCAAAAATGACCACCCGGTATCCTTTTTCGGCATGAGACTTCACCTTGCCAGCGATAATACCCACATCCGGACAGGTTCCATCACGGAAAGGTAAGCCCAGTCCTTTTAGGTAATCCCGGCGCTGGGGCGAGATACCATGAGCCCGGACCACTACCACCGATTCCTTCTCCTCCGTTTTCTCAAGATCCAACTCCTCTTTACTCTGGTAATCCCCCACCTCACGCACATCCTCTTTGGAAAGTGCATTCATCATTTGGCGGTTATGGATTAGGGGTCCATCGGTATAAACCCTGCGTTTGCCTCCCTGTGCCTCTTCTCGGGCAATCTGAATGGCACGCTCCACTCCCCAACAAAACCCGGCACTTTTTGCTCTGATTACTTTCATTTAAAATCCCTCCCAACCTATCGTTACTGGCAAATCCATTCAATATTGATTTGCATTCAGCCAAACTTCGGAAAAGAAATAAAGAATGCATGTAAAAAAAGCCCTACCTATTTTCTTGCTGCCATCCCTTTTCATTCTGCTTTTCAGCTTACCGACAAGCTCTAGTGCAAAGGAGGCACCACTACCTGCACACTATCAGCAAAAAGAGAGCAGTCGGGATGGAACTGGTAAATTCTACATGGGGCGTGAAATCTCCAAAGTTATGGGACATTTGGGAGCGGGTTGGCTTGAACGCTCCGGTCGCGAAGCCGAGGAAAGAACGGATATCTTAATCGAAAACCTTAAACTAAAACCGGATGATAAGATTGCCGATATTGGTGCCGGTTCTGGCTACTTTACTTTTCGCCTGGCTAAATTGGTTCCTCAAGGAGAAGTCTATGCTGTGGATATTTCCCCTCAAATGCTTGGGATCATCAAAGCAAAAAAGGGGAAGTTGAACGCTGAAAATGTTACCCCAGTTCTTGGAACTACCACCGCATTAAATCTCGAGGATAATTCGATTGATTGTGTATTGATGGTGGATGCTTATCACGAGTTTTCTCACCCCAAAGAAATGGGCGATGCGATCTACCGGGCTTTGAAGCCTGGGGGCAAATTAGTTCTCATCGAATACAGAATGGAGGATCCTTTAGTGCCGATCAAAAAACTTCACAAAATGAGTGAGAAGCAGTCCATCCGGGAAATTTCAGCCACAGGATTGGTTTGGGAGGAAACCTTGAGTGTCCTGCCCCAGCAACACTTCATGGTTTTCAGCAAGCCCAATTAACTCCCTCTCTATCCTTTCTTCAAAATTATTTATGAAAAAGTCCTTTTCCTTATTTCTCTTCTTCGTAATTTTTTCTTATCCAGCATTTGCGAATGTTGTGGAAGTTGCCGGATACCGCTTTACCGCCCCTGAAAACTGGAAGTCCTCCCCCCCCAGTTCTTCGATGCGCAAAGCCCAATTTTCCATTGCGGGAGAAAATGGAAAAAATGCAGAACTGGTATTTTTCTATTTTGGACAAGGAGGTGGAGGTGGAGTCCGGGCAAATGTTGACCGCTGGCTCAAACAGTTCCAGGTGAAAAGAGATCAGAGTGTCACTGAAGAAGTGATTCACTCCGTGAAAACCACTTTTGTCCGAGCCTGGGGTACTTTTTTAAGCGGTACTCCTTTTGGTCCCAAAACGCCCGAGCCCGGATACTCATTATCCGGAGCTATTATTGAAGGTAAAAGTGGTGCCCTTTTTCTTAAAATGGTGGGAGATGCCGAAGTGGTAGACCAGAATCACCCTGTTCTTGTTGATCTAATCAAGCAATCTCTGGCTGAATAGCTATCGATTCCCAGAAGGGAATGAATTTTGGATTCCCACAAAAACGGCTTCGGCATATTCCTCAATCAGACATTTTCTGGGCACTCCATGGATAACCTTTTCACCTTCATACTCGCCCAGTAAAAGATGCTCATAACTGGTCGCCGAGTTTACCACATAGGGTTCCAAAAAAACCACAGGTGCACGGTAAATACGATTTGCTAAAAGATTACGTGCCCAAACGCCATCGACAGCACCTACCTTCAGTGCATTAGGACCCCGATATACAAACGCAGGCATAGGGGTAAAATGATCAAAAGCTGAGGCAATTTTCTCTGCCACATTGAGTTCGGTTTTATGCCACCCAGTAAACAGGCGTACCAGCATTTCAAATCGCTGATCGTCATAAGCAAGCTCTCCACCCATGTAGCAGCCATTCACTAACACATGGTAATCATTTCTTTCCGCCAAAGTATCCTGGTCATCATTTTTCCAAGGGGCTGCATTTAGGTGTAAACAAACGACTAAATCAGGAGCGGGAGAATGATTGATGATTTTTGCCCGCTGCTGGATTTCATCCACCCGGTAAAACAGAAGCTCGGCTCTTTCCTTCACCTGCAAAAGATATTCTTCAGATTGATTATCCTCAGTACCCAAGCGTGCCTGAACCCACTCCCTTGCCTCCTCCATAAAATCAGCCGGTCTTCTTTTTGTCACAGGTAAACCTGACTGCCTAATTATGGAGGATATTGCTCCAGCCTTCTCCAGCTTCTGCTGAAGACGCTGAGCCACCTGATAAGTCAGATCCCCCTCTTTTACGGGTTGATCCGCACCCAGATGAAAATGACGCCGCTCCATTTGTGACCATTCTCCCCCAATGTGCCCCGGATCAATCGCGATAATTAGTTCGTTAAAGTTCTTGAGATTGCCCGTACTACCCTCACTTACCTTTTGGCCTACTTTCCTGAAACGAATGCTAAGCCAGTCATCTTTACCAGCTTGCTTACGGACTCGCACAGCGTCCTCCTCCACTACAATCCATGCTCGCCACCACTCTTCCCTCGGGCAGTAAACATTTTCCAATGCATCGCAAAATTCTGCTCGTGAAATTTGCTCCTGGAAAACATTCAGTTCCTCCCAGTCAGGCATAGAGCCAAGTTGCGTGACTTCAGCCTGTAAAGAACTGATTATAATCAATGGGCAAAAGAATTGGAAAAGAATCTTCAAACTACTCATGACAATGGGAAGATTATGAATGAGGAAAAGATTTTT
>JAYPZT010000008.1:0-22013 GCA_038136415.1 Opitutales bacterium | reverse complement strand
CATTTAAAGCAAAGGATCCAATAGAAAACCCCCATTTTCGATGGCCTGAGCTTTTACAAAAAGCATAATTTCAAATAATTCTTTGAAATTATCAATCCCTGTGTAAATCGATAATTACAAAGATAATTTCAAATGAATTATAAGTGCTATATTGGTTAAATAATTAGTTTAGGCACCCCAACAGAGCTAATTGCCCCACCCTTTTCGAAAAAATTCAAAAAAAGGTAGTGGCTCAAAAATTCTCAGAATTATTGGAAAGGCTAGAAGATACGCGTCATCTTTAGACTAGAGTCTAATGATAATTCTATTCTTACCTCAAAACACTATCAATAGAGTGGTTTGGCTGATAAATTTAGAAATTATCTCAGAGTTTTAAACTTCAAAGATAAAGGATTAGGATATGAAAATAGGATATGCACGGCAATCAACCACCAACCAAAAAAATGGACTGGAGAATCAAATCAGCCAACTTAAGCAAAACAGGTGTGAAAAGATCTTTTCTGAGGAGATATCATCAGTTGCCAATAAAAGACCCGAGCTATCAAAAGCATTAGAGTTTTGCAGAGAAGGAGATACACTAATCGTTACATCTTTAAGCAGGTTTGCACGATCAATCTCGGATCTTTGGAAAAATCTTGAGATAATTCAGAAGAAAGGTGCTGACCTCCAAATCTTAGATATGCAATTAGACACATCTACTCCAACAGGTAAGCTTCTTCTTAACCTGATGGGCTCAGTTTACCAATTTGAAAGGGAAATACTGCTAGAAAGGCAGATGGTCGGTATAGCTAAGGCTAAATCTGAGGGAAAATACAAAGGAAGAAAACCCTTAGCTAAGTATGTTAAAGATAAGATTAAAACTCTGAGGAGTGATGGTATAAAGCCATCTGAAATTGCTATGGAGCTAGGAATTGGTGTGGCAAGTGTTTATAGATATCAAAATTAAAATACTTCTTAGAATTATAATTTTTAAAATAATTTTATAATTTAAAATTCATATATCATTATCGATCATATCTTTTCTATATAGAGATTACTCAATAGTTTTTATCATAAATTTTATAAGTGCATGCGCACTTAGTGTTAAAAATAGTTTTGATTAAGTAGCTTGATTCTCAAAAGTACTCTCTCATTTTCAAAAATGAGTTTCGAGTTGTGGAGTAGGTAAAGGAGCCCACTTGAATAAGGGCGATTTACCTTGTGAATACTCTCTCAAAAATTGAGACCTGAGGGTATCGTTAGGTCCTGCGTGGCTGTAAAATTAGTTTAAAAAGGCAACACCATGCCTGCAGGCGGAATTAACGGATCCGAAAGTATGCCATGCCTTTTTTTGGCGGGCTAGACCATGTTTCCTAAAGAGGGTTTGGAATGCAGTAGCACCAGACCTGTTTGAGAAGTCTGACCGCAAACCAATGAGCCTGAGCTCACCGTATGTCATTAGGGCTAAATTACTACCCAGTTATACATAATCCTAAAACTTTTTAACTTCATCTCTCTCCCTATATAAGTCTGACAGTTCTCTGTCATACCTTGACTTGACTTCCTTAATAGCTCGATCAATTGCATTTAGCTTTTGTTGCTTCCTAGAAGGCTTGCCTGTCATAGGAGGTATTCCTCGATGAAAAAAACTTGGGTTCCCTGCATTCAATTTTTTCAGAGCTTTCCTTTTATCCCTCAAATCCGCTAGATAATTACTTACGGTTTTGTAATCTGATGAACCTACCTCAAGCGATTTAAGCTTAGCTTGGTAGGCCCAAATATGTTCGTCGATGTCTTTTAGTTTAGGGAATTCTTTTCTCATGTACTAATATCATAAAATCCATTTCGAAAAATTCTAAAAAAAGTTAAATTTTTTTGTTTTTTTTTAATTTCTTAGCTTAACCACAGCTCTCATTAGGGATTTAAATGCTGAAAAAGTTTAATTTTGAGTTACTGATAAGCTTAGATGAATGCAGTTGAGATAGAAGAAGCTATATCGGAATTGGCGATGCAACCGTTTGATGCGGAGGAGTTCCCTTTTGCTTTTCTTCGAGCCTTTGCGAATAAGGAAACTACAATTAAAAGACTCAAGTCTGGTCCGCAACTTTAGGGATGGCTTGCAGAAAGCATAGGGGGAAGAAAAGAAAAGCGATCAGTA
Organism: Opitutales bacterium; assembly: GCA_038136415.1. Classification (GTDB taxonomy): domain Bacteria; phylum Verrucomicrobiota; class Verrucomicrobiia; order Opitutales; family Seribacteraceae; genus Chordibacter. The sequence continues at coordinate 19,876 of JAYPZT010000008.1, read as the reverse complement.
ATTTTGGGCTCATGAATGATGTGTTTTGGCTGATTAATTTATTTTGAGTGCGGCTATTATCTGAACACCTAATAGAAACACGAAGTTTGATCGTCAGGGTAAACTCGAAAAATGGAAAGCTCACATTGCTTACTTACTGAATTTATATTCATAGGCTTGAGTTTTTTTGTACGAATCCAAAAAAGAAAAATTATCACAAGCCCGATGAAAACCGACAAACATCCAAGGGTTGCTGGGCCTAGCGTTCCACTGACCGATTCTGCAAACTCTCGGTTAGGTTCTTGGGGCTCCAAAGAAAGGGAATCGACCAAGGGAACCTTAAATCCGAGCAATCCCAATACAGTAAAAAGCCAACCGGCATATTTCAGGAATCTCAATCCTTTCCAGCTTTCTTATTAAATGTGGCGATCAGGTAAGCGGTGGCATCTTTGTGCACTACTTTTTTGTCTCCCTTGTAGGTAAACTCACACTTGAGCCCCAGTTCATGGCAACGCTCCATTAACTTCAAACCAAAGTTGGATGTGTGAGTCGGGTCTTTCTGAGGTTTCCCAATCGATGGGGCCGGACCCTTGTAGTAAAGATAAACCGGTGGGTCATCTGAACTGGCCAGGGCGTATGGAGAGTACTCCTTAATCCAGGGAAGAATTTTCTCACGCTGGGCAAGCAACTGATTGAAGTCACCGACCCCAAAGGCATGCCCGCCATACTTGCTATTGGGTGTCCATGCCTTCAACTGCTTCGGGTCCAGGCTGGTTTGGGCGTTGTTGACCGCGGCACAATAAAGCCGGGTGGATTCCCGGGCGATAGGGTCATCACTTTCAGGATCAGCCAGGTCGTCGTGGTAAAGCAACCACAGGCTGGAACAGGCACCTGCGGAACTCCCGGAAGCTGCAATGCGTGTCTTGTTTATATTCCACTCAGTTGCCTTGCTACGCACAAACTGTAAGGCACGGGCCGCATCATACAAGGGAGCTTTGACTGGTGGTTTTATACCGTTGGCCTGACTTGTATAACGATAGTTGATTGCCACTACGGAAATACCCGCTTTCAACAAGGTAGGTGCATCGACAAAACGACTAAGCCTTTCCTTGCTTCCGCCTTTCCAGCCTCCTCCATGAATGACGAATACGAGTGGGGTTGGTTGCTCAGAATCTGCTTTCCAGAAATCAAGAACATTGCGCTCATGTGGACCATAAGCAACCTCGCTCAAAGTGGGCTTGGGTATGGAATCCGCGTATTGTTCCTTCTGGGAAACTTTTCCTGTGCGTTGAGCTTGAGAAGACTTTGCATCCACGGGCAAGATGAGCATCGACATCATGCTTAGGACAAGAGCGTTTGAGGTTTTTTTTCTTTTCATTTTTAAAACTTATTGGGTTGCAAACCCGTTTTACTTACTGCTCTGAGGATAGTTGTGCGATCTCGGGGAGCGCGGCTTTCATGTCCCATGCCTGGAGTTGCGGAACCTCCATAGCCCCACCCTCGCTAAACAGGCAAACACCCACATCACCCACATCATAAACATGCTGCCAGGCAACCGCTTGCCGGTCGTTGGCAAAGACCTCGACCACACTGCGGTCGATAAAGATACGAAGTTGAATTTCCTCTTTTTCCTTTAATTCCAGCGGTGCCCGGGCTACTCCCACCTGCAAAACCCTGGCTTTGGGATCCACAACCACATCAAGCCCCTTACCATTGTTGGAGTCGCACAAAATCTTTACCCCATATTGCTGCGCTTCGCCCTGCCTGATCGTCAGCATGAGCTCCATCGCATCTCCAGAAATCTTTTTCAAGCGGTACGGTCTGCCAGCTTCCACCCGGATATTTTTTTCCGTCTTCAGGTTGTAGCGCAGTTGCTCCAGTTCACGCAGGGGTTGGATACGAAGCACACCGTCCTCGGGCAGGCTAAGCTCACGGGGTAATGACATGACTTCCTGCCAATTGGGGCTGACCCGCAGCTTGCTCTGGGCAAAGAGCCAGGCCCACATCACCCGCCGTCCATCTGGTGCGAGCAAAGACTCGGGGGCAAACACATCACCCCCATGCCCATACCTGCTGTCGATCTCTCCTTTATGCCAGTTCATCCAGCCGTGAAAATCAGGAATAAATTTCTCGTCCTTCCAATCACCCAGGTAATAGCGGCATCCCTTGTTGTGACTGATGCACAACATCATCCACTTATTGCCAATCGGGAAAAAGTTGGGACAGGACAGATCGTCATTGGTCTTGATATCCGAGGTGCGGGCCACGCCCGGCATATCCGGATCGAGAAAGTAATCCAAGAAGTGGAAGGTCTTCATATCTGTGGTCTTCAACAGGGCTGGCTGGCTCTTAGGTGAAAGCGGATGGGAGGTGATCAATACATAGGTGGTATCACCTATCACCCACGCATCCGGATCCCAGTGCTTCTTGCTCATTCTGGCACCGTCCTGCCCGGGGCCAAAAGTAGGCTCAACGGTAGTTAATTCTTCCCACTGCTCCAGTTGATCATCCATGGGAGTTAGGATGGAGATCTTACCATTGGGCTTGGCGATGATTGTGGGCACGCCTTCCGTGCTCAGGAATATGGTGCCGCTGAGTCCGCCAAAGTTGGTTTCCGGGTGGTGCTGCCAATTCACCATATCCGTGCTGGAGACATGAGCAAAGTTACGCTCTTTAGTCTTCAGATTACGGGCTGCAATGTAATAGAAGTGATACCGCCCCTTCCAATAAAAAGCAAAGTTGGGATCGGCAATGTGCGAGCGTTTGTCCTGGCTGACCAAGTGGTAAATGGGACGGGTTGGATCGTTGAGGGTATGAGCGGGCGGTTGGGCCCCAAGAAACCCAGCAAGGGCACAGATCAGGCTTGTAAAAACAAGGATTGGAATTGGTTTCGTCTTCATTTTATTTTTCTATTTTATATTTTTAAATCTTTCGCTTTTGCGGGATGTCCTGGCCCTTCGCCTTCCCTTTTTTCGGGTAAGGAAAGACATAGCCTTGGTACTTGATGACCTGCATTCCTTGCGGGTTCAAATGGCCATCGTCCCCCTGATCTTTCATCCACTTCCTGAGATCTCCTTTAAACTGCTTAACCTTTTGGGCATGCTCTGGGTTTCCAGCCAGGTTGTGGAGTTCATACGGATCAACGGTAAGATCGTAGAGCTGATGCCGGGGTCTGGACCGTATGCGATCGACCATCGCTTGGGCATGAGGATCACTTTCCATTTGATCAATCATTGATGGATAAATCTGACTGGAATCGATGGGCCTGACCGAGCCACTGAGATCACAGGTGGTAACGTTCACACTGTAAAGATTATGGGGAGTGAGGTTCCAAATGAATTTGTACTTTCCATCCGTCACCGCACGGATACTGAAGTGGGTATCCGGCTTATCTAGATGCACGCGGTTGTTGAAAAGAAAATAAGCCCGGTCACGATGGGTCCTGGTTTCTCCCCTGATCAGGGGCATCAGACTTATGCCATCGAGATCAGCCGAGGGCGTGCCACCGGCCGCATCGATCAGAGTCGGTACGATATCACAGTACTGGGCGATCGCATCCGTCTCAAAATTTGCCTCCCAGCTATCGGGACACTTGATCACACAGGCTGAGCGCACCCCCCAGTCAAACACCGTCCACTTCCCGCCTGGCATCCCGGCCCCATTTTCATCGAGCACGATCAGGATGGTGTGATCGAGTTGCTGGGTCTTTTTCAATACCTCTACGGTGTCGCCGACCTGCCGGTCAAATTCCCGGACCTCCGCAAGGTAGCGTAAATACAGAGATCTTATCTTGGGTGTATCCACGAGGTTGGGCGGCAGAACGATGTCCTCTTCCTTCCAAAGTTTGGTATCCCCAACGGTCCAGGGTGAATGAGCATGAATCGAACCGATGACGATGCAAAAGGGCTCCTCCGGGTCTCGATTAATAAAGTTTTGTACTCCGCTCCAGTCATCCGGGTTGGGGTTCACTTCCGTGGCCTTGCCACAGATCCCATCAATGTTTTCGAAGGGATACACCTTTCCCGGGCCGATGTGCTTTTTTCCGGCCAACCCCACCCGGTACCCTAAACCATTTAGGTAGTGAACCATACTTTTGATATCGGGGTTGGACGCCTTGTGATTTCGAAAGGTTCCGTTTCTTTGGGGCATCAATCCGGTGTAAAGCTCGGCCCGGGCGGGAGCGCACATCGCCTCGGAAACAAACATGTTTTTAAATCGGATTCCACTCGCTGCCAGCTTGTCGATGTGGGGAGTGGTGTGCGGGTTGGGTGAACCAAAACATCCGAAACTATCGGCACTGATATCATCAGCCAGCACGATTACAAAATTGGGCTTTTCAGGCAGATCCTTGGCTTGGATTGGCAAAGAAATGCAGATCATCAAGATCAGACACATAATCCAGTTGTGATTTCCTCTATTCATCGGACTTCTCTTTCTTTTGGTTAATTGATCAACGGGTGGATGTTCCCTTTTCGATTTCTGCCAATCGTTCCTCCATACGCTCTACCCGCCTGGGGTGCTTGGTACTCAGGTTTGTCTTTTGGGCAAGGTCACGGGACAGGTCAAACAAGAGAGCAGGCGCATCGAGGGAATCTCCCTGCCAGTACTCCTGAAACCAGCCGGGCTCATCGGTAAACCCACCCCGGCGTAAATAGGCCCAGTCTCCCTGCCTCAGCCCGAGCTTCCCATTGGATGCATGGTAGACCAATTCAGTCCGCACCGGCACATCCGAAAGTAGAGTGGGCAAAACATCGAGGCTATCCTCTGCCACGCCCTCCTCCAATGGCACCCCAATCATACCGGCTATGGTGGCGAAGAGATCGGCGAGCGACAGGGTCGAATCTATCCGGCGGCCATCCTTGATTCCTCCCTTGGGCCAGGAAGCGATGAAAGGTACACGGTGCCCGCCCTCAAGCAGGTCCCGCTTCAATCCCCGTAGCGCCCCGGACGGATTGTGCTGATGCTTCTGGATCAAATCACGCATAAAGGGGGCCGGTCCGTTATCGCTGGAAACAATCAGGAAAGTATTCTCATAAACGCCCGCCTCTTTGAGTGCGGCCACAATTTCCCCGACCGCCCGGTCTGTCTGGGCCACAAAATCTCCATAGGGTCCAGCCTGGGTCTTACCCTGAAACTCATCCAATGGAACGATGGGTGAATGAGGGGAAGTGGTGGAGAAATAAAGGAAGAAAGGATTCGTGCTCTTGCTTTGTTCTTTAATGGTCTCAACAGCCTTGGCGGTAATCATCGGCATCACCTGATCGAGTTGCCAATCCTTTTGCCCCGGGCCGACCCCATGGATATAGCCACCTGACATCACCTGCTGTTTTCTGAGTTTTCCCCCATCCACATCAATGGGGTCACAGGTTAGGCGATCATTTTCAATAAAGGCATAGGGGGGCATATTGGGCACATCATCCCCAAAGTAATAATCAAACCCAGCCCCCAAGGGTCCCCCCTGGATGGGCTTCGACCAATCAAACAGGTCGCAGGTTGCCTTGCTCGTTCCTGAACCAATCACCGAAGTGGGTGGTTTCACCCCACCCTTCCAGGGCCAGTCAAACCCGAGGTGCCACTTACCCACGCATGCGGAGTAGTAACCCTTGCTCTTGAGAATTTTGGGCAAGGTAACCCGCTCCGGCACGATGTAGGATTCTTTCCATGGGTTGAGCCGGCTAATCTTTCTACGCCATGAATACCGCCCGGTAAGCATGGAGTACCGACTGGGGCTACATACCGTGCTTGGAGAATGGGCATCCGTTGCCCATACACCTTCCTCGGCCAGCCTATCCATATGCGGTGTTTTCACTTTTGATTCGGCATTGAGAAAGGAGACGTCCCCATAGCCCAGATCATCGGTCAGGATGATCACGATATTGGGCTTACCCGGCTCCTTAGCTCCGAGGCTTACCAGCCAGCATGCAGCGATGAAAAAGCTAAACAATGGGGTTTGTTTTCTGAAGTTCATATTTGTAATGGATTGATTCCAGCTTAGATAATTTTGTCCTTTTATTTCTGACTGTTTCCTGCCTTGGGATAGATTGAATTGATCTGCCATGCGGAGACCCTTTTCACCATCAGATCGCCACCCTTGCTGAACAGGCTAACATGCAGGTCCTTGGGTTTATAATCATGCCAGGCGACGGCGGCCTGTCGGTCATTGGCAAAGACCTCGACCATGTTCTTGTCGATGAAGATGCGCAGGGTGAGGTCTTCGCCTTCCTGCAGTTCGAACGAAGGTTGAGTGTAGCCGAAATTGAGTGTTTTTCTGCCCTTACCCGATGAGATATTGAGGCCTTTTTCGCCCTCTTGATCACACAGCACCTTGAGACCAAACTCTTTCGCTGCCGGTGCATCCAGAACCAACTCCAATTCCATGGTGTCACCAGAAATTCCATTAAGAAGATAAGTGGAGTCACTTTTGACCGTGAGGTTCTCAACCTTTTTTTCACCGGTCCGTAATTTTTTGAGTTCACGCAGAGGTTTGATCAGCAGGGTTCCTTCCTCCGAAAGACTGAGCTCTCGGGGCAGGGACTGGATGCCCGTCTGCATTTTTTTCCCCAGTGGCCTTCTGGATCCACGTGGGGCACACCAGGCCCACATCACCCTTCGACCATCCGGAGTCAGCAGCGATTCCGGGGCAAAGCACTCCGGCCCCGCCCAGCTCATCAGGCCATGCTGCTCGGGCAGGAATTGCTCATCTTTAAAATCGCCGATGAAATAGCGGCAACCCAGTTTGTGGCTGATGCACAGGAGCACCCATTTATTTCCCAGCCTGAACATATTGGCGCAGGAGATATCCTCATCTCTTCCAACACCGAGCTTCTCCTCATCGAATTCCGGATGGAGCAACTCGCCAATGAAGTCCCAGTCCTTAAGGTTTTCGGACTTCATAATTACCGCAGGTTCCTTGTTGCTACGGCCGTTCACCCCATAGTAAATGCCATCATTGATCCAGATATCGGGATCGAAGTAAGGCATATCGGTCATGAGCTGGCCGTCCTTATCCCGTGGTGTCATTTCATGAGGCTGAGTCCACTGATCCAGGTTCTCGTCGAGGGCATAGGAAATCCAGTTTCGATTGGATCTCTGCCCGTGATAGACCATGGCTGGCCGGCCGTCTTTGGTGATAAAACCCGTACCGCTGAACATCCCGTGCCCCATGGTTGTGGGTCCCAGCACAGTGGGGTGCCAATCCCAGTGTACCATATCTTCACTGGAAACATGGGCGAAGACAAAACCAGAACGGTGCCTGTAAATGTAGTGCATGTGGTAGCGCCCCTTCCAGAAAAACGCAGGATTGGGATCTCCTGGGAAGGCGTTACCGGGACCAGGATGAGCCAGGTGATAGGTAAGCCAGGTTTTTGGCAGGCTCTTTGGTATGACAGGAGTCTCGATGACCGTCTTCGGTTCCTCCGCGATGCACACCGAGGTGAGCAGGGTAAGGACCAGGGTTGTTAGCATTTTCTTGGTTATGTTCATTGTGTTTTTCCTTTTAACTCGGTATCCGGCTTAGGGTAAATCGACTTCATCTGCCAAGCGGACATGCGTCTCACTTTCAGGTCACCACCTTTGCTGAAAAGGCAGACCTGCAGATCCTTCGGTTTATAGTCGTGCCAAGCCACGGCGGCCTGGCGGTCGTTGGCAAATACTTCAATCAGGTTTTTGTCGATAAAGACACGCAAGGTCAGTTCCTCCCCTTCCTTCAGCTCAAAAGGCGGTTCGGAGTACCCGACATTCAGGGTCTTGCTGCCCTTGCCTGAGGAGATGGTAAAACCCTCCTTGCCGCCCTGATCGCAGAGCACCTTAATTCCGAACTCCTCGGCGGTCGGAGCCTCGATGACGGTTTCGAGCTCCAAGGTATCCCCAGACATGCCCTGGAGGAGATGAGTGCGATCACTTTTTACGGTGAGGTCGTGCACGCTCTTTTCATCGCTTCGTAATTTTTTGAGTTCACGCAGGGGTTGGATCAGCAAGGTACCCTCTTTGGAAAGACTGAGTTCGCGCGGCAGGGACTGGATGCCGGTTTGGATCTTGCCTTTCAAAAGCTGATAAAAGTTCTTCTCTCTGGGGAATTCCTGAATGCTGGCAACCCTCGGGGTGCACCAGGCCCACATCACTCGCCGACCGTCTGGCGTGAGCAGGGATTCGGGTGCCATCAAGTCCCAGGCGGACCAGTTCATCAGGCCATGCTGCTCGGGAAGGAATTGCTCGTCTTGAAAATCACCGATGAAATATCGGCAGCCCAGCTTGTGGCTGATGCACAGGAGCACCCACTTCTCCCCCAGCTTGAACATGTTGGCACAGGAGATATCCTCATCTCTTCCGACTCCGAGCTTCTCCTCATCGAAATCCGGATGGAGCAACTCGCCGAGGTAATCCCAATCCTTGAGGTTTTCGGACTTCATCATCACCGCGGATGAACGTCTGTTGCGCCCGTTCAATCCGTAGTAGATACCATTGTTGATCCAGAGATCGGGATCAAAGTAAGGCATATCCGTTACCGGCTTTTCATCCTGGTAACGCGGCAACATTTCATGCGGCTTGCTCCATTGCTCGAGGTTGTCGTCGAGGGCATAGGAAATCCAGTTTCGTTCCGTTTTATGGCCAAAATAGGCCATCGCCGGCTTCCCTTCCCTGGTGATAAAACCCGTTCCACTCCACAAGCCGTGCCCCATCGTTGTTGGCCCCAGGACAGTGGGATGCCACTTCCAGTGCACCATGTCCTCACTGGAAACATGGGCGTAAACAGACTCCTCCTTAATTTTATAGATGTAGTGCAGGTGGTAGCGCCCCTTCCAGAAAAAGGCAGGATTGGGGTCACCTGCGGTTGCGGTTTCTTCTGCTGCGGGGTGCGCTAGGTGATAAGTTAGCCAGGTGGCGGGCGGGGGCTCCGGCATCGCCGGTGTGTCTATGACCGTCTTCGCCTCCCGAGCACTGCACGCGGAGGTGATGAGGGTAAGGAGGAGGGTTGTCAGAATTTCCTTGGTTATGTTCATTGCGCGTTCCCCTTTAACTCGGTTTCCGACTTAGGGTAAATCGACTTCATCTGCCAAGCTGAAATGTGTTTTACCTTCAGGTCACCGCCCTTACTGAACAGGCTGAGATGAAGGTCATCGGCATCATACGCATGCCACGCTAACGCAGCCTGGCGGTCGTTGGCAAAGACTTCGATCATGTTCTTGTCGATGAAGATGCGCAGGGTGAGGTCTTCCCCTTCCTGCAGCTCGAAGGGCGGATCGATATAGCCAACAGTGAGGGTCTTACTGCCCTTGCCCGATGAGATGGTGAAGCCCTTTTCACTTTCTTGATCACACAGCACCCTAACCCCGTATTCTTGGGCCATGGGAGCATCCAGCACGATCTCCAGTTCCATGGTGTCGCCAGAAATTTCCTTGAGGACATGAGTGGTATTACTTTTGACCGTGAGATCCACAACCGTCTTTTTTTCGCTGCGTAGGTTTTTGAGTTCGCGGAGGGGTTTGATCAGCAGGGTTCCTTCCTCGGAAAGACTCAGCTCTCGGGGCAGCGACTGAATGCCCTTCTGCAACCTCTCGCTTATAGGCTTTCTGATACCACGCGGGGCACACCATGCCCACATCACCCTACGGCCATCGGGTGTGAGCAAGGACTCGGGAGCAAAGAACTCCGCACGTGACCAGTTCATCAGGCCATGCTGCTCGGGCAGGAATTGTTCGTCCTTAAAATCGCCGATAAAATAACGACAACCCAGCTTGTGGCTGATGCACAGGAGCACCCACTTCTCCCCCAGCTTGAACATGTTGGCGCAGGAGACATCCTCGTCTCTTCCGACCCCGAGCTTTACCTCGTCAAAATCTGGATGGAGCAACTCGCCGATGTAGTCCCAATCCTTAAGGTTTTCGGACTTCATGATCACGGCAGGTTCTTTTCCGCTGACCCCGTTCACTCCATAGTAGATGCCGTTGTTGATCCAGATATCGGGGTCAAAGTAACGCATATCCGTCATCAGCTTGCCGTCCTTATCACGAGGCGTCATCTCATGCGGCTTGCTCCATTGGTCCAGGTTGTCGTCGAGGGCATAGGAAATCCAGTTCCGCTCGGATCCTTTGCCATGATAAACCATGGCGGGCCGGCCATCTTTGGTGATAAAACCCGTACCGCTGAACATACCGTGCCCCGTGGTCGTGGGTCCCAGCACGGTGGGGTGCCATTTCCAGTGCACCATGTCGTCACTGGAAACATGGGCAAAGACATAACCGGTAAGGTTCCGGTAGATGTAGTGCAAGTGGTAGCGCCCCTTCCAGAAGAAGGCCGGATTGGGATCCAGGGCGAATTCAGGCACGGGGTGAGCCAGGTGATAGGTTAGCCAGGTCTTGGGCGGGTTCTCCGGCATCGACGGGGTCTCGATGACCGTCTTCGGCTCTTGGGCGCTGCACACGGAGATGAGCAGCGTAAGGAGGAGGAGTGTTCGAGAAACGTTCATGATAATTTTAGCGTTTCTTATTATTGGGGAGAGACTCTCTTTCAGGCGCTTCCGTTGCCGGCAGCCATTTTTTATGCTCAGAAATAACGGCGGTGTACTTGTCCCTGCCCTCGCCGGCCAGCAGGTTACGGTAGTTCCAGGGATCATCGGTTTTGCAGTCGTAGAGTTCTTCGGTGCCATCCTTGTAACGGATGTAGCGCCAGTGGCGGGAGCGGACGGCGTGGTTGCCATGGCCCTGGGTCATGAGGGCGGGACGGTCCCACATGGTTTGGGGGTCTTTCAGCAGGGGGACCAAGCTTTGGCCATCCAGGCCGGGCATCGCCGGTAAGCCGGCCAGATCGAGCAGTGTTGGGTAGATGTCGACCAGGCTGACAGGCGTATCGATTCGCGTTCCCGGTTGGGTTATGCCCGGTGCCACGATGATAAAGGGCACATGATTGGCCTTTTCCCAGAGGGTGAACTTCACCACGCTCTCCTTATCCCCGAGGTGATAGCCATGGTCCGACCACAGCACGATGATGGTGTTTTCCGCTCGTCCGGTGGCGTCGAGTTGATCGAGAAGTTGCCCGACCTTGGCGTCGGCGTAGGAGGAGGACGCCTGGTAGGCACGAACGAGACTTTTCAGGGATGCAGGATCTTCTTCTGCGGGGGGATCCTTAAATAGAAAGCCGTTCCAACGCCTTTGCGACCGAGCCATAGCGATCCCAAGTTGCGGCACATCGTCAAGATCATCGGCTGGCATAGGCGGTTGAATGAGCTGATCGAATGGATAGAGGTCGAAAAATCTGGGTGGAGCAAAATGCGGTAGATGTGGATGGAAGATCCCGGTAGCAAGGAACAAAGGCTTGTCGCGAGGCGTATCCTTTATTCTTTCCATCGCCCACTCAACGGTGAATTCATCCGTCAGCTTTTCCTTCACCGGACCCCAGTCGTACCAGCCAAATGCGCCCTTCCGGATCTTTGGTTGCGGGTTGGGCCGCATCTCGAAGTATTCTTCAAAAGATTGATGGGCGGAATCACCCCCACCGGGAAAAACCTTGCCCGCACCACGCGTGCGGTAGCCGTGTTGATTAAAATACTTTGGCAAGGTGACCGCGTCGGGCAGGTTCTTCCGCCAAGGGTGGTCCCGGTTATCGTAGACCCCGCTGGTCGTCGGGCGCAGACCGGTGAGGGTCGCGGTGCGCGAGGGATTGCAAGCGGGTGTGGCACAGTAGGCCTTCTCAAAGAATGCCCCGCGTGCTGCCAAGCGTTCGATGTTTGGCGTCTGGATCGGGTTATTCTTGTCGAACACCGTCGTCCAGTCGTTCATGTCATCAATGGCGATGAAGAGGATGTCCATTTTCGTGGCGGGAGTTTCCGCATCCGCTTTCGGCTCCTGTGCGCTGCACACATAGGTGATGAGGGTAAAGAGGAGGAGTGATCGCGAAACATTCATGATATTTTCAACGTTTGTTCCGCTTGTTGTCTCGGACTTGTTCAGGGCCTCGCTCCGGAGCTTCGTCTTTCGGCAGCCATTTCTGATGCTCGGCAACTACAGAGGCATATTTGACCCGGTCTTCGCCAGCCAGCAAGTTGCTGTGGTTCCAGGGATCGTCGGTTTTACAGTCGTAGAGCTCTTCGGTGCCATCCTTGTAACGGATGTAGCGCCAGTCGCTGGAGCGGACGGCGTGGTTGCCACGCCCTTGAGTCATAAGTGCAGGACGTGCCCACTTGGTTTGGGGGGCTTTCAACAGGGGGACAAGGCTTTGGCCATCCAGGCCGGGCATCGCCGGTAAGCCGGCCAGATCGAGCAATGTCGGGTAGATGTCGACCAGGCTGACAGGCGTATCGATTCGCGTTCCCGGTTGGGTTATGCCCGGTGCCACGATGATAAAGGGCACATGATTGGCTTTCTCCCAGAGGGTCGTTTTCCCGCACGAGGTCTTGTCGCCGAGGTGATAGCCATGGTCCGACCAGAGCACGATGATGGTGTTTTCTGCACATCCGGTTTTGTCGAGCTGATCGAGCAGGCGGCCCACCATCTCGTCGGCGAAATCGGAAGCCGCCTGGTAGCTCTGGACCATTTTCTTTAAGCTGCCGGGATGATCATCTGGTTTCTGCGATGTGTAATCCCAGCCGGACAGCGAGATGCGTGCCATCTCAACGCCGAGCGGGGGCACGTCCGCGAGATCATTCTCTGGCATCGGCGGCATACGAAGCGTGTTGAAGGGATACTTTTCAAAGGTCCTCGGCGGGGCAAAAAAAGGCATATGGGGCCGGTAGATGCCTGCGGCGAGGAACAGGGGCTTCTCCCTGGGGTGCGAAGCCATGACTTCATTCACATACTCAACGGTGTGCTCATCGGCCTGTTTATCCGTATCATGCTCGCCCCAATCAAAAAATCGCTTACCGTCGGGATAGCCGTTGTAATTCATATGAGGCTTGTCCGCGTGGAGCTTCGACTTTCCGGCAGGCTGCAACTTATAAAAGGCATCGAAAGAGGGATTGTCCTTTTGTTCGGCTCCAGCTTTTCCATGGGTAAAGATCTTGCCCGCCCCAATCGCGGCGTATCCATTGTGCTTAAAAACCTGCGGCAGGGTGATGACGTCCGGAAGCATCTCACCCCACGGATCCGGGTTGTTGTAGACCCCACTGGTCGACGGCCGCAGACCGGTGAGGGTTGCGGTGCGCGAGGGATTGCAAGAGGCTGAGGCACAGTAAGCCTTCTCGAAGAACGCCCCGCGTGCCGCCAGGCGTTCGAGATTCGGTGTTTGGATCGGGTTATTCTTGTCGAACAGCGTCGTCCAGTCATTCATGTCATCAATGGCGATGAACAGAATATCCATTTTCGTGGCGGGAGTTTCCACATCCGCTTTCAGCTCCTGCGCACTGCACACCGAGGTGAGCAGGTTAAGGAGGAGGGTTCCAAGGATTTTCTTTGTTACGTTCATTGTCATCGCTGTCTGCATAAAAACGGTTTGCCGGGTTAGCGGTTAACCGGTACAGCGTCGTTGGCCCCTTCCGCGATGCTATTCATCAGAGCCCTGAGCTCTTCCAGTTTTTCCGGATACTTTGCCGCGAGGTTGGTTGTCTCACCAATGTCTGAGTCGAGGTCATAAAGTTCTTCAACTTCCTTCCTGTAACGATCCAGAAAATAGAAGGGTTTCCCGTGGACGGCCTGGAGATACTTCCACTTACCCTGGCGCACGCCATTGCCCTGATAAAAGAAGGTTTGGCGAGCCCCCTCCTGGCTATGTCCGAGCAACAGTTCGCTTTGGTCAACCCCATCGATGAGCCGGTCCTCCGGAACCTCGAACCCAGCCAGGGCGGCAAAGGTTGGCAGGAAATCGATGGTCGCAAAAATAGCATCTGACGTTTTGCCGGCCGGCACCTTACCCGGCCAACGGACAATACACGGCACCCTTGATCCTCCCTCGTAGCAGGACCCCTTGCCGTTGCGCAATGGACCGGCTTCTCCCCAGAAGATAGTTCCTTTCTCCTGAAAAAATCCAGCCGGCCTTGTTTTGTTTTTTGACCTGTATTTTAAGTCAGGGTCAGGACGTAAACCCATTTTAGACTCGTAATAAGCCGGTTGGTTCCAGGGGCCATTGTCAGTCGTGTAGATGACGAGCGTGTCCTTGCGCAAACCCAGCTCGTCGAGCGTATCGAGCAGGCGACCGGTTTCGTAATCAAACTCCTCCACCACGTCTCCATAAAGTCCTCCCCTGGACTTGCCGCGGAATCGTTCGGAGGCATCAATGACCGTGTGCATCATGGTGTGGGCGAGGTAGAGGACGAAGGGCTTGTTCGGATCGCGCCTGTTCTCGAGAAAATCGATGGCCTTGTCCGTGTAAAGGGTGGTCAGGCTGCCCATGTCATCCGTACGCCCGGCTTCCGTGTTGTTCTCGTGAAAGGTCACGCTCCCGTTATCATTTGCTCCCAGTGCCCCAAAGTAGTAATCAAATCCCTGGGCGTTGGGCATCCGCTCAATGATCGCTTTGCGGTTCGATACATCCCATTTTCCAATACACGCCGTCTGATAACCCACATCTCTGATCAGTTCGGCAAAGGTGATTTCGCTGGCCGGCATCGCCCAACCCTTGCTGCGGATCGGGTAACGGCCGGTCAAGAGGGCTGAGCGCGACGGTCCACAGACGGACTGCGCATAGAAGCTGGTAAAGCGTGTGCCCTCCCTGGCCAGCTGGTCCATGCGCGGGGTCTTGTTCTTTTGATTCCCATAACAGCCCAGGTCTGCGTAGCCCTGGTCATCGGTGAAAATGATGACGATGTTCGGTTTACTGCCCTCTACGACCGGGGCAGCGGCACCCACTTTCGGTTCCTGTGCACTGCACACGGAAGTGATGAGAGTAAGGAGGAGCAGTGCGGTGCAGGCTTTCATGGTTTATTTGAGCTCATGGGCTGCGGCTTCCTTGTAGGGTTTGTTAAAATCGCTCCACTCACGATTAGTTTGGCTATTAATCTTGCCAACATATTTGCTGGCATCGGCCTCTGTAAAAACCACGCAGGACAAGCAAGAAAGTAGCAGATAGGGAACTAAATGGGGCATTGCTTAAATACCACTCCATTATCCAAAAACTAACAACTATTTAACGACAATTTTTGCGTTAAATCTCTGTTGATTTGCGTCACTTTTCGGGCTGCGCAAAAAAATCCATTCAACGGAATCAGGTAAGGATAAAAAGACTTCTTTTTAGTATTAAATAGGCCGCTTTTGTGGCGGGACTTGTCCGCTTCCATTTGTAATCATTGGTCACGCGCTCTATGGTCATTTGTACTTACTCGCACTATGTCCGGTTTTCTCGTTAGTGCCAATGAGCGTCAATGATCGCCTGAATGGCGGGATACTTTTTGTCGGTCTCACCAAGTTCCGCACGGGTACTTTTCAGCTCAAGTTTCATGGTCGCAATGAGTTCCGCGTATTCCGGGTCGGAATAGAGATTGCGCATCTCATGTGGGTCCTTCTTCAGGTCGTAAAACTCCCAGCCAACAGGGGTGCGATTTTTTCCGTCTGGAGTGCAGCCGTAGAAGAAAACCAGTTTGTAGCGTTCGCTACGAATACCAAAGTGGGCAGGTACGGCAAGGCTGTGCGCCAGGTGCATCCAGTAGCGATAGTAAGTGGATGTACGCCAGGATTTAGGTTTAGCCTTTCCTTTGAGGGCGGCTGAAAAACTGTGCCCCTGCATATAGTCAGGCGTCGTTTGGAATCCGGCCAAGTCCAGGATGGTTGGAGCGAAATCGGTATTATTGATAAGCCAGTCGTTGGTTGATCTGGCCTGGATCAATTTTGGGGCATGGACAATCAAAGGCATGCGAAAGGCTTCCTCGTACATCCAGCGTTTGTCCATCAAATCGTGCTCGCCGAGAAAGAAGCCCTGGTCACCTGTGTATAGGATGATCGTATGATCCAGTTCACCCGTTTCCTTGAGATAGTCGACCAAACGCTTAATGTTATCATCAACTCCCTTCACACAGCGCAGGTAGCGCTTGAGGTACTTTTGGTATCCCGCCTGAGCATACTTTCGGTCGTCGAGTGCTTCGGGTATTCCTAGCTTTCTCGCCAGTTTCCATGGTGCATGAGTTCTTCCCACTCCAGATCCCATATTGCGCGAACCATCAGATCCTGCTGGAGGATTGAAGAGATTAGCAGGTTCGGGAATGGTCACATCCTGAAGATAGCTGTCATAGCGCCTGGCATTCTCGAACATATCGTGTGGTGCCTTGAAGTGGTGCATAAGAAAGAACGGTTTGAGCTTATCCCTCTTGTTCTTCAGCCACTCCAAGCTAATCTCGGTTATGGCATCACTGGAGTGCATTCCTTTCTTCTGAATCACATTTTTTGGCCAGGGATTGGCTCCCTTTATCCGGAAGTCCGGGTTATGATATTTACCCTGACCAGGAAGGACGCAGTAATAATCGAATGCGGCTGGTTCCTGCTTGAGGTGCCATTTCCCGACCATGGCCGTCTGATAACCGGCCTTCTTCATCTCGGTGGGGAGAAATTGTCTTTCTGGAGGAATATTTCCGTTGAGGTCGAGCACGCCATTCTTTTGAGGGTACTGACCGGTAATGATGCTCGCACGACTGGGCGTACATATGGAGTTGTTACAGAAGACACGATCAAACCGCATTCCGTTATGGGCGAGGGCGTCGATGTTCGGAGTTGGGTTCAGTTTCGCCAGGCGACTGCCGTAAGCACCAATAGCCTGAGTCGTATGATCATCGGACATAATGAAGAGGATATTGGGTAGGGCCTCGGCCGCATGGAGGCTGGGCAAAAGTAATCCCAGCGAGAGGGAGAGGAGTATTTTTTTCATGATCATTCTGATAGTTCCTTGTCCGGATCTACTTGAATATCCCCATGGTAAAAGACGCCGATCACCCGGGTCATATTCCCTTTCAATCCGGGAAAGTTGCCACCGGGGTTGCCGTCTCGGTCCATCATATTGGCAGTGATGACATATCGGCCCAACTCGGGAATGTAGGCAATGTCGGGGTCCTGAATGCGGTGGTTGTCCCAGTCATCCACTTCCTCGGAGCGCGGGGTGATCGCTTTGCCCACATACTCGAAGGGCTGATTGATATCTTTGGATTTCCACGCCACCACCTTATAGGGACTGCCCTTGGATTCGCGGTCGCAAAAGATGTAATAAGTTCCATGGATCTTTTCGATGGTGGCATCTCCCACGCCGTAGGTGTGCCCGCCATCGGGGTTGGGATCGACCGCCTTGGCGTTGACCAATTTCCAGTCCCCCAGTCCGGTGGTGGAACTGAAGTGAGCCAGGCTGGTGCCATCTGGTCCGTGGGGGAAGTGCCCATGCTCACCAAACATGTGAAACACCCCATCCTCGTAATAGATACCGATATCATCGCACTGCTTACTGGGAAAAGTGCCGGCGGCTTTCCATTTACCGCTGGCTTCTTCCAGCGGTCCCGAGAAGGTGTAAACAATTCCCTCTTCGTAGAGGTAGTAGGTCCCATCAACTTTCACCCCGTCATCGTACTCGTAGTGTTTACCGATGACATACTGGTCAGAAACGAGTTCCCAGTCTGCGCTGCTCCAGGAGAATTTCTTCGCACGCCAGAGATGTGCCGCTTTGGTCGTGTGGCTGATGATCAGGTGATAGGGATACTCCAGCTCCGGGTCGACGAATAGAACCGAGTCATGGTTGTTGCCAAAGGTGGTGGTGAATACCGGATTATCGACCGGGCGTTCCCAATCCAAGGAGTCAAACATCTTTGCCTGCTTCCTAACCTCCTCACTCGCATGAAAGGCTCTGTGCCCAGTGGATACCGTTCCTAAGACCGGGTGAAATTGCCCGGGCTTATGAGCTCGATGTTCTTCGATCTGCGAGAAAAATTCCGGTTTTCCGATCAGGTTGTTCCACTCATGGGGATCATTCGCGTGATCGTAAAATTCTTCCGATCCATCGTTGTAATGGATGTAGCGATAGCGTTCGGAACGAATGCTGTAGTTCCCCGGGCCGAAACTGGTGCGTGCCATATTGGGCCACTCCGCCCGAGGGTTTCTTAGAAGATTTGCCAGGGAGTTGCCCTCCAGTTTCTTGTCTTCCTTGAGTCCTGCCATCTCCAAAAGCGTGGGGTATACATCCATTAATTGCACGGGCTTGGGAGATACTTTCCCTCGGGCCACACCTGGGCCTGCGATCATCAACGGCACGCGGGTGCTGTCCTCCCAAAGGCTGCGTTTCGCCCAGCGATCCTTTTCACCGAGGTGGAAGCCATGATCGGAATAAAGAACAACCACGGTGTTGTCTTTGGCCGGACTGCTGTCCAATGCATCGAGGAGCTTACCCACCTGATGATCCACAAAACTTACACAGGCCAGGTAAGACTGAACCAGCGGCTTCCACTCATTGCTTTGTTTGACCCAGTCCTGGGTTGGGGCCACATGGTTAAGCCGGGTGAGATTGATTCCATATTCCGACAGGTCATCCAGATCTCTCTCCAATACCTTGGGCAGTTGCAGGGATTCCAACGGGTATAGATCAAACCACTTCTGGGGCACATACTGGGGCACATGGGGTCGGTAAAACCCAACGGCGAGGAAGCTTGGTTGATTACGCTCTTTTTCAAGTTCATTAACTGCCCATGCAGCAATCTTATGGTCCGGCATATCTTCGTCACGGTCTGGGTACACCCCCCAGTCCCACAACTTGTGTCCCTTAAAGGAGGAAATCTTCTTCTCCGGTAGGGGACCAAACCCGCCAAAGTTGTCGGAATAATTGGGAATGTATTTCTTATTTTGATTGCCGTGGAAGATCTTGCCCGCACCCGTGACCTGATAGCCCTCCTCTTCAAATCTCCTCGGAAGTAAAGTGTTTTTCGTCGCCACATCCGATTCGGCGAGGTCGGGAGACAGAAAGTAGATCCCGGTACTCTCCGGATAAAGGGAGGTCATCATACTGGCCCGCGAGGGATTGCACACCGGTACCTGGCAATGGGCATTATTAAAAAGCACACCACGGGCAGCCAACCGGTCGATATTGGGAGTCTTAGCTTGGGGGTGCCCACCCAGGCAACCAATCCAATCATTAAGATCATCGATGGAGATGAGCAGAACATTGGGCCTGCCCTCCCCCACCTTCTTATTGGCGAACAAGCAGGTAGAGAGGCATACAAATACGAGAATGAAAAAGTGACTTTTAATCATTCATTATTTTGTGAGGGAATTCTGCTTGGTTAGCAAAAGGTTATGCTCAGAAAAGAAGAATTTCTTTTTTTCGAACCCCAATTATTTCTCAGACCAACTCGACTTTAATGCGTTGATCACCATGGAAACTGTGGCATTACCCTTACCCGATAGGCTGATGCTGCGGTTTCGGGGATCAGGCAAGGCGAAGTGGGTAGCCACGGTGGCCCCATCGTTGGCGAACAATTCAATCGACCCACGGTCCACGAGGACACGGAGCTTGACCTTGCCATCGACCGGGGGCGCAGGAAGGCGAGAACCTTGGTAGATAAAGAATTGTTTGTCTGCCACATACGACACTTTCAGCCCACGCAGGATCCATTCGAGATCCCCAGTCTGCTTGGGATCAAACTCGATGGACGCGTCAATCAGCTCCGTTTTGATACCACCCAGTGATTTTGCCAGGCTTGCGATGGCCTTGTTTTCAAAAGAATGTTTCTTGGTGTAGAGGCTCTCGATCTCCTTGATCGGCCAGCGGAAAAGTTGGACGCCATTCGGGGTGGTTCGCAGCTCCATAGTGGTGGGGAAGGACATCTGCTGGTTGAAAGGCATGCCGACCTTGTCGAAGTGGCTCTTCCTCATCCAGCCGATGACCACGGTACGACCATCCGGGCTGTTGTTAAAGGTTTGTGCGGCGTAGTAGTTCGGCCCGTAATCTCCCAGGCCAACTTTTTTATCGGTGGTGAAGGTGGTGCCATCAAACTCCCCAATCTCGTAGTCGA
>JAYPZT010000007.1:7722-24662 GCA_038136415.1 Opitutales bacterium | reverse complement strand
ACTGGTTTGTCCCTCAGCTTGTTTTGATTAGGGAGATCTAATGTCTAACTCTCTTCCAATCAAACTAGTTGGTGCCACGGAAAATAACCTCCAAAATATCCGTTTAAGCCTTTACCCCGGAGAACTAACGGTAATCACGGGATTGAGCGGAACTGGTAAGTCAACCCTCTTGTTTGATGTCCTTCATGCGGAGGGCCAAAGAAGGTATGTCGAAACATTTAGTCCCTATGTCAGGCAATACATGGAGTCCTTGCCACGCCCCAAGGTAGAATCGATATCCAACGCCCGCCCGTCAATTGCCGTAGAACAAAAAAACTCAATCAGAAACTCCCGCTCCACGGTCGGAACAATGACCGAGTTGTGCGATTACTTTAAGGTATGGTTCTCTCATGTTTGCGAACTTCACGATCCCGATGATCAAGGCAAAATTATCAAACACGAAAGCCCAAGATCGCAGGCTTCGGCTTTAATCAAAAACTTTTCGCAGCAAAACATTGTAATCGGCTTCTCCATGGCCCGGGGTAATTTGATTCCAGATGACTTTCTTTCCTTCCTGATACAAGCCGGACATACCCGTATTCTAGATAATGGTCGATATGTAAGGATTGAAAATTTGATTGGCTCAAACTGGAAACAATCTTCCGCTTTTGTAGCTGTTGAAAACATCAAGGTATCCCAAACGAATCAAAGCCGTATTACTGAAGCCATTACACTTTGCTTGAAATTAGGGAAAGGGGCAGCTGAGGCCAGAAATGTTAGAGGGAAATTACTCTCTGGATTGCATGAAGGATATCGATCAATGGTCTCAGGAAAGACTTACCATCCTCTGACTCAGAATGCATTTTCGTTCAATTCCCCCGCTGGTGCATGTCCGAAATGTAAAGGCTTCGGTAAGGTAATTGAAATTGATCCAAAATTAGTGATTCCAAATCCTTCATTATCAATTTCAGAGGGGGCAATTAAAGCCTTTGAAGGAAAAGTCTACAGACATTGCCTTGAAGATCTCATAATTGCGTCTAAATCTTGGGGAATTGATCGGAACACACCTTGGAGTGCGCTTTCTGCTGATCAGCAAGCTTACATTTGGGATGGCGATCCCAATCACACAGAAGGCGATTCCCTTTGGTATGGAATATCATCCTTTTTCAAGTGGCTGGAAAAGAAAACATATAAAATGCATGTTCGAGTTTTTCTCTCAAAATATCGAGGATACTCAAAATGCCCTGACTGCGATGGCTCTAGGTTCAAGCCCAATTCACAACTATGGAAATGGAAAAAAAGAACACTCCCAGATCTTTACTCTTTGCCCATTACCGAATTGCTTGAATTAGTTAATTCAGTTTCATGCTCTCCACTCCCGCAGGCTGATTTGGCCCTGGATTCCATCAAGACCAGATTACAATATTTGTGTGATGTTGGATTGGGTTACTTGAGTTTAGATCGAACATCAAGAAGTCTGAGCGGAGGTGAAACACAAAGAATCAACCTGACTACCTGTCTTGGAGCCGGACTAACAGATACCTTGTTTGCATTGGATGAACCAACCATTGGTCTTCATCATCAGGATGTTGGTAAACTCGTAGAAATCCTTAGGGATTTAGCAAGGAATGGAAACATTGTCTGTGTGGTTGAGCATGATGAACAGGTCATTCGTGCTGCAGACCGGGTCATTGAATTAGGACCAAGACCTGGACCTGGGGGTGGTCAAATTATCTTCTCTGGAACAGTTGCTCAACTTCAGAAAACAAAAGATACGCCGACTGCAAAATGGCTAGCTGGAAATTACGAAACTGCGAAAACAAAACCTAATGCTTCAATAAAGAAGCCCGATCAATTTATCCACATCAAGGGTGCAAATATTCATAACTTGGTAAATTTTAAAACCAAAATACCTGTCGGAAAACTAACCTGTATTTCGGGACTATCTGGATCTGGTAAATCAACTCTCTTGCATGATGTCATATATAAAGAACTACTCAATCGTTCACCTAAAGGGTGGGTGAAAAGTGATCGTGAGTTCTCTGAAGTCATCATGATCGATCAAAGCACAGTCGCGAAATCTCCAAGATCTAACCCTGTACTCTACACGGATGCATGGAATCCGATCAAGGAGGCATTCGGAAGGACAGAAGAGGCAAAAGCATCTGGCTATTACGCAACTGATTTTTCTTTTAATTCCGGCAATGGACGTTGTGACTCCTGTAATGGGCTCGGATACGAAAATATAGAAATGCAATTTCTTCCTGACCTTTCCATCCCTTGTGGTCTATGCCAAGGCAAACGTTTTAAGGATGAAATCTTAGGTATAACATTAGATGGACTCAATATTCATGAAACCCTTGAGCTTACCATCTCTGAGGCTCATTCGAGGTTCTCCTATTTGCCCAAAACCTACAAACGGCTCTCCCTCCTTGAAAAGTTAGGATTGGGTTACCTGAGACTTGGCCAACCATTGAGTACTTTATCTGGTGGAGAGGCACAAAGGCTTAAATTAGCCAAGTATATGAGTCCAAATGACAAACATGGCTTATCTTCTTTGATTATGCTAGATGAGCCAACGACAGGTTTACATCAATCTGATATACAAATGCTTCTGGACTGCCTTAAACAGGTTGTGTCCAATGGTCATTCACTGCTTGTCATTGAGCATCATTCTTCCGTCCTTTTGCAGTCAGATTGGATTATTGAGCTTGGGCCTGGTGCCGGCAAATTAGGAGGCAGGGTAACGGCCAATAATCATCCTGACACTATCCATAAACTTGATACCCCAACTGGAAGGTTATTTCGAACTTTCAGAGCCCAGAGAAATTTAAATAAAAATAAGAAGTTACCTAAAATTAGAAACAAAAGATACCTCCCTCAAAAAAATATCGAGATAATTGGTGCTCAAGAAAACAACCTTCAAAACATCAATGTTAACATCCCATCCAATCAATTTGTCGTAATTACGGGACCCTCTGGTTCAGGAAAATCTTCATTGGCTTTTGATGTTGTTTTTGCCGAAGGACAAAGACGATTCATGGAGTCCATGTCGTCATATGCTCGACAATTTATCGAGCAACTGAATAAACCAAAAGTTGACTTCATTAAGGGGATCTCTCCTACGGTTGCAATCGAACAGCGGGTTACCAGAGGTTCAAAAAAATCTACTGTCGGATCGATTACTGAAATCGCTCAGTATCTTAGATTATTGTACGCAAGGCTAGGCATACAATGTAGCCCCATCAATGGTGCTCCTTTAATTTCTTCGACTCCCCAGGAGATATGCCGATTGATATCTGCAAAAATAAAAAGTCAAACTGAAGCCAAACTTCTTGCCCCCCTCGTTAGCAACAGAAAAGGTCACCATAAACCTTTAGTTAACTGGGCGAGGGAACATGGATTTCTGCAAGTCAGATGTGATGGCAAATTTATATCCACAGACTCTTTTGAGGGTCTAGACCGATATCGTCTTCATGATATTGAAGTTGTGGTAAACCAATGGTCTAAGTCTCCCACGCCCAAAGAATTATCCGAAAATATTCGATATGCATTGGAGTTAGGAAGAGGGCGGTGTGCCCTCCTTTTGCCAGATCAAAATATTTCCTGGTTCTCAACAAATAACGCTGATCCTTTAACCGGTGAAGCCTACCCAGAGCTAGAACCCTCCTTACTTTCATGGAATTCCGTAAGGGGTTGGTGCACATTCTGCCGTGGTTATGGAAGGATTTATGATTGGATGAAGGATGATCTTCCTGCCTCCGGGCCATGGTGGAGCTTAGAAAGTGGGGCAACTTGCCCGGAATGTGCCGGTGATCGATTAAATCCAATTGGGCGAAATATATTTTTATTCTCGAGGAAAAAACATTCTTATTCACTGCCTCAACTACTTTCTTTACCTCCCAGCGAAATTCAAAATTTTCTCAATAACCTGAAAATCAGTACGCCTAAAAGAAAGATTTTGGACGCCATCCTTCCTGAGGTTTACCAACGCTTAAACTTCATGAAAAATGTCGGCCTTGAGTACTTGTCGCTCAACCGTGAAACTGCGTCGCTCTCGGGCGGTGAATCACAAAGGATTCGGCTAGCGGCCCAGTTGGGCTCAAATCTGTCTGGAGTCTTATATGTTCTAGATGAGCCATCAATTGGGCTTCATCCATCTGATAATAAGAAGCTCATTAATTCACTTAGAAGCCTCCAAAAAAATGGTAATTCGCTCCTGGTTGTCGAACACGATCAGGAGACTATTCGCCAAGCTGACTGCTTAATTGAAATCGGACCAAAAGCCGGAGAGCACGGCGGTCGAGTCATGGATATTGGGAAGCCGGCAAAAATTGCCAAAAACAAAAAATCAAGTACCGGAAGATATTTATCAAATGGAATTTCTCACCCACTTAAGGGTAGTTGGAGAAAAATACCTAGGCCCACAAAAGATAAATCTCCCACCTCTATTGAGTTATCGAAAGTTAGATTCAGGAATTTAAAAAACTTGTCTGTGAAATTCCCCATTGGGCGTTTAATTGTTTGTTGTGGTGTATCTGGTGCTGGTAAATCCAGCCTAATTAGAGGCCCTCTTTTTGAAGGTGTTCAAAAGTCAATCAAGACTGGGAAAAATCTTATCCACACAGATCAATATACCCTGAAAAACGGAGATTTATTCTCCAAAGCCATTGAGGTTAGCCAGGCACCCATTGGAAAAACCTCTCGCTCAACACCTGCCACTTATTTGGGCATTTGGACACGAATCAGAGATCTTATTTCCACTTTACCCGAGGCGAAAGCTAGAGGATTAAATCCCAGCGATTTTTCTTTCAATGTAAAAGGCGGAAGATGCGAAACTTGTAAAGGTGCTGGAAAAATTAAATTGGAAATGAATTTCCTACCAGATTCTTACATTAATTGTGACGAATGTAATGGCACTCGATTTAAATCGGAAATTCTCAATTTAAACTGGCATGGTAAAAATATTGCCGAAATTTTAGATATGACATTTGAGGAGGCATCCGCCTTCTTTTCATTTGATGAATTTTTGTGTAAAACCTTTTTACTTATGACTCAGACTGGGCTTGGATATCTGAGGCTTGGTCAAACTTCACCAACTTTATCTGGGGGTGAGGCTCAACGGCTTAAACTTGCCTCTGAATTATGTACGGGCATTGAGCTGAAGGGTAAAAGAAATGGTTTTCTCAAAAAGAATCTTTACATCTTGGAAGAGCCATCGATAGGCCTACATCCTCAAGATATAGAAAAATTAATCTCCTTGGTTCATCAGTTGGTGGACGATGGACACACTGTAATTTTAATTGAGCATGATGTCGATTTAATCGCAGAGGCCGATTACATTATCGAGCTTGGCCCCAAAGGGGGTGCTGAGGGCGGTAAAATCTTACATCAAGGGCCCGTTTCCTCTCTCTTAAGAAAAGGCAAAGGTCCTACAGTTAAGTTTCTTACACAAGTATTGCCGATATAGAATTTTCTCTACTAAGGAATAATCCTAAGGAATATTTTTTTTCCTGCTTTGATAATCGAAGATTCCTGATTCAATTCATCAAACTTAAAGTCAGGATTATCAATTTTATTGCCATCAATTTTCACTCCTCCCTGGGAAATTAACCGGCGTATCTGCCCCTTGGATTCAAAGTTTTTTGATGCATATAAAACTTCCAATAAAGAGCTCCTTTCTAAAGATTGTTCAGTAAGAGAAATTTCTGGCATTTCATCAGGATCCATACCTTTGGAAAACACATCAGAAAAAGAACTATATTCTTTATCAGCTACTTCATTGCCATAGAAAAGTGCTGTTAATTCTTTGGCCAAATTTTTCTTTGATTCCATGGGGTGCAACTTTTGCAGATTTTCGATTTCATCGTTACTCGAAAGTAATAAAAGTTTATAATAATCCCACATTACATCGTCTGAAATAGACATTGTTTTACCAAAGATATCTTTAGGTGAATCATTGAAAGCGATGTAGTTGTCGTAACTCTTTGACATTTTCTTGGAACCATCCAACCCCACCAAAAGAGGTAAGGTCATAACCGCTTGCGATTTGGTTCCCTTCTCTTTCTGCAAATTTCTACCAACAATCATATTGAACAGCTGGTCGCTTCCCCCTAATTCAAGATCTGAATCCAAAATAATGGAATCGTAGCCTTGAATTAAAGGATACATAAATTCGACCATTGATATTGGCTGATTACTCTTGAAGCGTTTTTCGAAGTCATCTCGCTCCAGCATACGAGCCACGGTCATACTCCTTGTTAGGGTAAGGGCATCAGCAAATGACATTTTGCCAAACCACTCACTGTTTCTTCTTACCGTCGTTTTTTCCTCATCAAGGATTTTAAAGGCCTGATTTAAGTAAGTAGAAGCATTCTCATTTACTTCTGCTTCAGATAATTCAGGCCTAAGTTCTGACCGTCCGCTTGGATCTCCAATTCTAGCAGTGTAATCTCCAATTAGAAGAATTGCTTCATGCCCTTCATCCTGAAACTGTCTCAATTTATTGAAGACGACTAGATGCCCAAAGGTCAAATCAGGACGGGTTGGATCGACACCAAATTTTATCTTTAATTTTTTGCCATTCTTCAGGTTTTCGAGCAAATCATCCTGACCGATAATCACATCTGCATTCTGCAATAATCTATTTTTCATTAAATGAGAGGTAAATTTGTTTTAGTGTTAAATGTTTACTGATTGAATGAAAAGATAGAAGAAATGTCTAAACAAGACACCAATTCAGCTTGCAAGTTATATATCAGGTATTACCAATTGTGACTACTACTTAAACCCCTGTATAAATTAAACATGACCTTAGAAACTGGATCAACTGCACCCAACTTTACTCTTAAATCTAAAACCGATGATGGCCTTAAAGATGTTACTTTAAGTGACCAACTAGACGATTCTAATGTGGTGCTTCTCTTTTTCCCCTTTGCATTTACCAGTGTTTGCATGGCAGAGGCATGCTCGGTAAGAGACGATCTAGCCTCTTATGGTGAACTCAATGCGAAAGTTTTCGGCATTAGCGTGGATAGCCCCTTTTCGCAGGAAGTAATGTCTCAAAAAGAAAATCTAAACTTCTCCCTATTAAGTGATTTCAACAAGAATGTTTCAAAATCATATGGTGTTTTGTATGAAGATTTCATCGGATTTAATGGTGTTTCTAAAAGAGCTGCATTTGTCATTTCAATGGATGGGAAAATAACTTTTTCCTGGTCATCGGATGACCCAAAGCAATTACCAGACTTTCATGCCCTGAAAGAAGCTCTCAAATCGTAGGTACCTGCTTTCATCAAATCTTCTCAATAATTTATCCTGAAGATCTTGATTTTCTAATCATTGCATTTCCTGCGTGGACAACCCCTACAAAGTTCACATCACTCCAGATAGAGTATTTGTAAAAATATTCGAAAAGGCTTCTTACTTAAATTGCGATCCCTTACGAAAGTTTTTTGAAGATCAATTAAAGAGTGGACACTCACAATTTATATTAGATTTTCAAGATTGCTCGATGATCGACAGTACCTTTTTGGGAATTGTTGTCAGTCTGACCCTAAAGAACAGAAAGAAAACAAATGATGGTTGTGTTGTGTTGCTTAACCTCAAAGGCAGAAATCTCGAAACCGTTCAAAACTTAGGGATTCATCAAATCGCTAATGTTAGCGAACAACCCATTACCTGCGAGAAGGAATTGGAAAATCTTTCCGATAACTCCGACAATTCAGCCGCAGATACACAAACGATTTATGATGCACACAAGGCACTAATGAGCCTGAACGATAAAAATCTCAAAGTATTTTCTGATGTTGTTAGTTATCTCGAGCAGAGAAAAGACACTAAATAGCCACTTATTCCTCTCATGCTACCTTTCGTTAGTTTTTCCCTAGGCGTTGCCTTCATGGGCTGTCTACTGATTGTTTTAAGACGGAAATGGAAAAATAAAAATAAATTACTAACTGAGCAAAAAAACCAACTAGCCCAAGAAAAAGAAATTGCTGTCGAATTTATGCATAACCTTGCTGAAGCAATTGGCGAGGGAATCGACAAAAAAGTTCTTTACCAGAGGATTGTTCATACTGCGGTTATTTCTACTGGAGCCATGAGTGCTTCAATTTATGAAAAGCTTCCCAATGGAAGACTAAAGGGGGTTGCAGTCGAAGGACTGTTCCCCCCACAAAGGGCTATCAAACAAAGTGATCATGAAGAGGGCACCCCCCGAGCCCGCTTCATAGAAAAAATTCTGAGCTCAGAAATTCTCGAGTCAGGGGAGGGAATAGTTGGACAAGTAGCAGCCAACGGAAAAGCCGTGTTTGTACCTCGAGCAATGGATGACCCAAGAATCATTAAACACGAGGATGCCTCATTAGCCGTACGGTCAATGATTTTCTCACCTCTTATACATGATGATAAAATTCTTGGTGTTTTAGCCGTCGCTAATCCAGCCAGTGGACTGCCCTTTTCAGAAACTGATTTTTCTATGGTTAACTCATTAGGTGAACAGGCCGCTCTTGCTATCAAAAATTCAGATGCGATGAACCTTAGGTTTGAAAAGAGCCGTATGGATGCCGATCTTCAACTTGCCCATGATGTGCAGGAACTTTTTTTAACCCGTGAATTTCCTCAGCTAAAAGGCCTAGAAATTGATGCTAGATATGTACCATCTGCTCAAGTTGGAGGTGATTTTTACGATTTTTACAAACTCTCTGAACATCAATTCTGTTTTTGCGTGGCTGATGTCTCAGGAAAGGGAGTACCTGCTTCTTTGCTGATGGCACTTTGTCAAACGCATCTTAAGCATCTTGTTCATAAAAACTCTTCTCCCGCTGAAGTTTTGAAACTCCTTAATGTGGAGCTTTATCCTCGGATTAGACAGGATATGTTTATTACTCTGTTTATGGCTGTTTTAGACTTACAGGCAGAAAAAATTACCTACGCCCGCGCAGGTCATGAACCCGGCATCCTTTTAAAACCATCAAACAATAACAACACCCCGATCAATGAATTGAGAGGAAACGGTATGGCACTTGGAATGGTTGAGCCTTTGCTTTTCGATGATTTGATCACGGATGAGGAGATTAATTTTTCTGATGGTGATCTTCTGTGTCTCTTCACGGATGGAGTAACTGAGACTTCGAATCATGAAAAAGAAGAGTTTGGAATCGATAGGCTAAAGAATGAAATCGTGGAGCACCAAGAACTCGACCCAGAGTCTTTGAACCAAAAGATTATTCAAGATTTAAATAAATTTAGTGGTCAAAATCCAGATCGTGATGACCTAACTTTGCTTACCATAAAAAAAGTTTAGCATCTGTTATTTAATTTTCTGCTCATCGAAATCAATGACATCCGCAAAGGAGCGTAAGTCATCTCGATCCACTGCACCGAGATCCTCCTTTATTTCCGTGAGCTTTTCTAGTGCCATATCAGACATCCCAATTTGTACGACCCTACGATTCCATTCATGAGCCCTAAGATTAGCTGGGAAGATAGCCTTTAGGTCATCATTTAAGGAATGCTCAGAGGTTGCTTTTTGAACACAATCGATTACCTGCTGAGGCTCTATTCCGAGATGAAGACAAAGGAAGCCATCGAAGCCTTTAGTAAAATTCCGTTGATAACTTTTAGGTAAATCACCAGATAAATGCTTTTTTATTTTAGCTATAAAACGCGGAAGGTGAAGCAATCCACAAGCATGAGCTTCATAGGGAGAAGGAAGATCCAAAAGAGTAACTCCCGTGGGTCCGTTTACGATTTTAGCGTCCATGTTTGAAATGATAGTTAAAAAATATATCCTCGAAAGAATTTAAATTATTACCATGTGCTGTACCAAAAAAAAAGGGGTAATTTCTAGGATTAGTTCCTACTTATTTCAACATAGGTTGCTTTTTGCAGGTACTCTGTTTCTTGCCTGCTTTATGACCATTTTGAGTGTAGCTGCACCATCTGTCATCCAACAGGTTTTAGATAGTGTGTTTCAAAATGGTATTGGTAATGGCGACATCCTATTTAAAGGTATCCTGCTTATTGCCGGACTCTTTTTCATGAAAGAATTTCTTAATTTTCTTCGAATAAGAATTAACAATAAATTAGAGCAAAAAGTAATTTTTCATTTAAGAAGTGATCTTCATGACAAACTTCTTTCATTGCCCATTAACTTTTATGACCGAAGAAAGAGTGGTGATATTTCCTCTAGAGTCATAGAAGATGTTCAAAGTGTGGAACGGGCTATTTTAGATGGGACAGAACAAGGCTTAGTTGCTGTCCTTACCCTTTCAGGAGTGTCTGCTATGATGTTTTGGCAGGAGCCAAGATTAGCATTCTTCGTTTTTCTTCCGCTTCCTCTTCTCGCTTGGATGGCTTTTCATTATGCGCGTGTTTCAAAGAAAAATTGGCGTGCCGTAAGGGATAAATCTGGTGACCTTAATTCATTGCTCGTTGAGGATATTCAGGGCAATCGTCTGATTCAGTCCTTTGGACTATCAAAGCGCGAGAAAAAGCGTTTTTCAAAAATCGCTCAAGATTTAGAACAGCTTTCTCTTCGTGCCATGTATCGTTGGTCCATTCAGGGGCCGGGAGCAAGTTTCACCTCTTCATTGGGTATTCTTGGCGTCGTTGGTATGGGTGCTTACTTATTGGAATCTGATCCTGCTTTTACCGCTGGTCAGTTTTTCGCTTTTTTGCTTTATGCGAATATGTTCTATGATCCAATCAGACAATTAGTTGGAATCAACAATCTCGTTGCGGCTGGAAAGGCATCGGGAGAACGTGTTTTTGAAATTTTAGATGCACCTATTGAAGTTGAAAATTCCTCCAATCCCCTTTCATTTCCAAAGGAAAATCATGATGTTTGCTTTTCTGAAGTATCCTTTTCTTATTCTCAGCGAAGTCCTACAGTAAACAACTTGAGTTTTACTCTACCTCACGGCTCCACAACTGCTCTTGTTGGCCCAACTGGTGCCGGGAAAAGCACCATAGCCAACCTCTTACTTCGATATTACGATATTAATCATGGTTCAGTAACGATAGGGGGTCAGTCGGTTGCTGACATTTCTCTCGGCGAATTGAGGAAGTCTATAGGTTATGTGTCTCAGGACCCATTTCTTTTTGATGCTACTGTTCGAGAGAATCTATTGCTAGCCAATGAAGATGCATCCGAGCAAGAATTACTGGATGCGCTTACTTCTGCATACGCCATGGATTTTGTGAGTTCCCTACCAAACGGTTTAGACAGCCTAATTGGCGAGCGTGGAGTAAGACTAAGTATGGGTGAAAAGCAACGAATTACCCTAGCACGTGCTCTTTTAAAATCTTCTCCGTTATTGATTTTGGATGAGGCAACTGCCAGTGTTGATGTAGAAACAGAATGGCAAATACAGAAAGCGCTTCATCAATTAATAAAAAATAAGACCACACTTATAATCGCACACCGCTTGAGCACCATTCGTGAGGCAGATGAAATTATCTTCCTCAATCAAGGTACAATTATCGAAAAAGGATCCCATGAGGATCTAATGCTCAGAAATGGCAGTTATGCTAAATTCTGTGAATTACAAAAAAACCATCTAGCTTACAGCTAAGAAAGGTTGTTGTTCTTAGAAATCATTAAAACAAATCTTATCAGGTTAAAAAAAAGGTAAGGAAAAAACAAAAAGCATAGGCTTCTAAGAAATGTCGCATCGAAGGTTCCTAGGGGACCATAAATAATTCGCTCAGCCCAGACTCTTAGAGTGGTTTGTAGAAAGAATTCAATTTTCAATGCAAGACCCAGATAGTAAACAAGAAGGGGCCAAATCGTAAATCCGATGACCAGAAAAAAAAGGGCAAACCAAAGCTCTTTGGAAAAGTTCATAAATTAATCACTACACTCAGTATCACATTGATTAGTTTTGCGATTATTTATTTTAACGGAGAACAATTTTTAAACAAAATTTGATTCTGATTCTTTTTTTCTTCCCGATTAAAATAGTTTGCTAACATTATGAGCTTGTTTTTGAGTATGCCAGTTTATGAACTCATCTGATGCAGAAGTAATTAGTATATTTGAAGAAACGAAAGCTCTCCTTAAAGGACATTTTATTTTAAGATCCGGTCTTAGGAGTGAGCATTTTTTTCAATGTGCTCAAGTATGTCAGTATCTGGATAAAGTAACCAGGCTTAGTGAACTGCTGATCGAAAAGTTAGAAGAAAAAGAGGTCGATCTCATTATTGCCCCCGCAATGGGCGGTTTGGTCATTGGACAAGAAGTCGCCCGTCAACTTGGATCCAGGTTTATTTTTTTAGAAAAAGTAAACGACTTACTCGCATTACGAAGAAATTTTACCATCTCTCCTCATGAACGGGTACTTTTGGTGGAAGATGTGGTAACTCGTGGCGGGCGAGTGAAAGAGGCGATTGAAATCATAAATGGGTATCCTTGTAATTTCCTGGGAGTTGTAAGTTTAGTTGACCGAAGTACAGAGACCTTAAACTTTGGCGTGCCTTTTACCGCCCTGTTAAAAATGCAATTCCCTACATACCATGTTGATGATTTGCCAGATCATTTAAAAAGTATTCCAGCAATCAAACCAGGGAGTTGATACATTATCGATTAGGGTATTCGATAAGCAAGAAACCTGTAATTCCCTCGATACCAAACATAAAAGCGATTAATTCCTGAATATAGATTCTGGCCAACATCTTCTAGGTCAATAATTTGCGTTCCATTAATTTCTACTAAGACAACCCCTTGCTTGAAGGTTTCAGTTTCCCCAGAAGAAGATTTAACAATCACTCCCCGGACATTTTTTGGTATTTTGTACTCTTCCCGTAATCGAGGAGAAAGCTCTGTTAATTCAATTCCTGGAATTGGTGATAATTCGTCAGTTAACGAACCTAAAACTGCATTTAAAGAAAGCCTCTCGCCTTCTCGTATTACCTCAATAGGTAAACTTGTTCCAGGCAATGCTTGAGAAATGGCAACTCTTGTTTGGTTTATGGATGAAACTTCCTTGTTTCCAACCCTTACAATTCTATCCTCAGGCAGAAAGCCAGCTTTATCGGCCGCACTCCCTTCTACCACATTTCCAACTAGGGCATAATTTCCATCGACATCCGGTTTCAGAGAAACGCCTAAGAAACCACGACGAATTTTTCCTTCTTCCACATAATCAGTCAGTGCTCTCCTAACCATATTTACGGGAATGGCTAATCCGATTCCAATATTTGCACCTGTTTGAGATATAATCGCCGTATTAATTCCAATCAGCCGACCTTTGGCGTCAAGGAGGGCTCCTCCAGAATTGCCGCGATTAATGGAGGCATCCGTTTGTATAAAATTTTCGTAGGCACCTTCTTCTCTTAAGATGCCAAGTTCGGACTTTCCCGTTGCGGAAATAATGCCCATGGTAACAGTCATTCCAACCCCAAGCGGGTTCCCAACTGCAAAGACAACATCCCCAACTTGCAAAAGGTCGCTGTTTGCAAAAGTCGCAAATGGTAGTTCGTTATCTGACTGTATTTTTAAAACCGCAATATCCGTAGCCGGATCAAAACCTATAACCTCAGCAGGATATTCCTGTGGTTCGGTAGTTTGCACAACAACTTCTTCAACCAATTCTCCGGTACGAGGATCCATGATCACATGTGCATTTGTGACAACATGACCCTGAGGCGAAACAATAACGCCTGATCCGATTCCAGCAGGCACAACCTCTTCCTGTACACGAGGCTGGCTGAGGTTTGGTAACCCGTAATATCTACGCAGTAAATTTTCAACAGGATTATTGGATGAAGGATACAACCTTCTGACAATCTGTTTGGTAGTAACCGCGACAACTGAAGGGGTTGCCGGTTTAAGGATACTCGAATAACTCTGAATTGGTTGAGTTAAGGATCGATCAAGGTTAGACTCGTCAATCTTCAATGAATAACTTTTATTCTGTGCTGAAACACAGAGATGAAGATACACCAATAATACCCAAGAGATCGATACTGCTTTCATTTAAATAAGAGCCTACTCTAGAAGCGACTCATAAACAAAATTTGTTTATTTAAATACCTTCCCTGTTTGCCCAAGTGGATTAAAAACCCTTGATTTCAAAAAGGCTGGAAATACTGCTGTCAGTATGAGTTCTTTGTATAGCTTCACCCAAAAGTGGGGCGACACTTAATCTTGTGATTGGTAATCCCTCAAATTCGATATTCACAGAATTTGTCGTAATCACTTCGTCCAAATAACCCTGCTCCAATCTCTCCCGCCCAGTTTCATTGAGAACACAGTGACTTATGACCGCAGATACCCGATTTGCACCTCTCTCCTTAAGGAGTTTTGCCGCAGCAGTTAAGGTACCTGCGGTTTCGGTCATATCATCAATGATTAAAATCTCACGCCCTTCTACTTCTCCAACTAAATTCGTTGCCTCTACAGTGCTTGCCCCAGTTCTTCTCTTAGCGACAAAGCCTAGAGGGCAACCCAAGATTTCTGCGTATGCGCTTGCCATTTTCATCCCCCCAACATCAGGTGTGAAAATTGTCATGTTTTCCGTATTCTTGCTTCTAAGATAATCAAAAAAAACGGGAGACGCATAAAGGTGGTCAACTGGGATATCAAAGAATCCTTGAATTTGCTGAGCGTGCAAATCCATTGTCAGTACACGATTAGCACCAGCGGCAACGAGCAAATTAGCTATCAGTTTTGAAGTGATTGGAACACGGGGTTGATCCTTGCGGTCCTGTCTAGCATATCCAAAAAAAGGTAGAACCACGGAAATTCGGGCAGCCGAAGCTCTCCTTGCGGCGTCCACCATGATTAACAACTCCATAATGTTGTGATTCGCAGGTGAATTAGTGGACTGCAAAAGAAAGACATCCATGCCTCGGATATTTTCGTTGTAACGAACAAAGCTCTCACTGTCCGGAAAAGAAGTAACCAAGGCATCTCCGAGTTCAGTATCGAGATAGGAACAAATCTCTTTTGCCAATGGAATATTAGAGTTTCCGCTAAAAATTTTAAGGTTAGTCCCGTTGTGCATACTCTTCTTTAATCTTTGGAGTTTTCTTGGGCAAATCTATTGAAAAGATCAGGTAGCTTTCTTTGTAAAACTGAAATTCTTTGAGCCAACTGAAAGGGGAGAGCAGGGTTGCCTTTGAGAAAGGCACCTGGTTCAACGCTTTTAGTAATTCCAGATTGTCCCGCGATTTTTGCACCTTTGCCCACTCGTAAATGCCCGGCAAAACCTGCTTGTCCGCCAACGATTACATCATCTTCAATAACCACGCTCCCACTAATACCAACTTGGGCAACAATCAGGCAGTTCTTGCCTATTTGAACATTATGGCCGACCTGTACCAAATTATCGATCTTCGTCCCTTTGCCAATACGGGTCTCATCAAACCTCGCTCTATCTATGCAAGTATTGGCACCTATTTCCACATCATCTTCAATAATAACTTTGCCGAGGTGAGGAATTTTTTGATGACCACTATTATCCTGTTCAAACCCATAACCTTCGGAGCCAACAATCACCCCGGCATTAATAACTACATCATTACCAATAACACAGTTTGATAAAATTTTTACTCCTGGATGCAAACGACACCCTTTCCCAATGATAACATTTCTACCTATATGGCAGTGAGTACCAATGATAGCTTTCTCGCCAATAATCGCATTTTCTCCTACATAGCAAAATGCTCCGATTGCTGATGAAGGATCTATTTGGGCACCTTCTTCCTTAAACGATGTGGGGTGTAAACCTGGTTCAGGCGCAGGAAAAAGTTTATCCTCAAGTAGACGACAAATAGACGCTAGACCTGTGGAAGGTGAGTCCAAAAAAATGAATAATTGCCCGTCTTTAGGAGAAGTGCTTTCACCTTCAGGGAGTAATATCACACCAGCATTACTATCATCTAAAAACTTTCTATATTTTGGATTTCCTAAAAAAGAAAGATCATGAGATTCTGCCTGCTCAAGGCTAGAAATGCCCGATATGAATTCAGACTGGTAATCTCCAGAAGTCCGTGCTTCCGGAAAAAGATCTAGTATTTCTTTAAGTTTAAGCTTTAAGCTCATAACTCAGAAGAAAACTAGATCTAAATTTTACTTCAATTCGGCGTTAAGAGTTATGATAACTTCTTCTGTAAAGTCAGACTTATCACTAACATAAAAGACACCGAGTTGGGTTTCAGAAGAATTTAAAACCAAGTCAAGTCCTTTGACTCCGGCAACCTTTTTGATGGCTGCCCGAATATCCTCAAGGTGTTCGACGAGCAGGTTACGCTGTCTTTGTGCAATCGTGGCTTTTGCTCTCTTGTCATATGCAACCATGTCGTCCTGCTTCTCTTTGGCTACCTGAACTTTTTCCTGGTACTTTTCTTTAAGGGCAGAGCTATCGATGTTAGGATTCTTTAATTTGTCCTCCATCTCCTTCAGTTCGTTGACTATTTTCTCAAGTTCATCCCTAAAGATCTGTAGCTCCTCCGTAGCTATTTTCTTGGACTTTTCGAGTTTTTCCCTGGCTTCCTTGACCTTTTGATAGCCATCGAAAACTTTTTGTACATCGACCACTCCAATTTTCTGTCCAAAAAGATAGGACGATTGGAGAATAATCAGGCAAATACCTAGCAACTTAAATACTTTCATTATTATCTTTTACACCTTACTTGTTTGTTTGTCACCTTTAGAACCTCGTTCCACCGGAAAAGTGAAACTGGGATGATGAATCTGTCCCGCTCGGATTACTTAATGGGACACCAAGATCTAGACGCAATGGCATACCCATAACCATGATTCTAAGGCCAAAGCCCCAGTTGTCATGCCACCCTTCATCCCCATTACCAGGAGATAATTTAAAGTCACCCTTACGAAGAAATCCACCATCGTAAAAGAAAGCAAATCGCAGAGGATCGGCTACTTTAAAAGTATATTCTAAACTAGCGTAGGAAATGGAGTTGCCCCCCGTTGGCTCATCCGATTCCTTGGG
>JAYPZT010000007.1:0-7622 GCA_038136415.1 Opitutales bacterium | reverse complement strand
CTGTAAAATAAACGCCCTTCTACCAATTCAAAGAGCCTCTTTCGGAAGTATAGCTCAAACCCAGCTCTCAGCTCATCATAATATGAACTTTGGTAGTCTGATTTTTCGCGAAAAACTTCGAAGCCTGCTGCTACTCTACGATTGAGAAACCATGGTTCTTCCAGAGCAAGCCGGGCTTCATTACTTTTAGATCCCAGCTTTAAGCGCAGACGAAACTTTTGACTGTCTCCCTGAAGACGATTCGGTGCCCTCCATTTCATAATATCAAAGTTTCCTTGGCGGAATTCCGCAAACATCATCGCTTTTTCGAGGGTGCTAAATCCGATGCCAAATCCAACATGCCCGGTTCGTCCTTCCTCCACATCAACAACCAAGTTTCTACGGGAACTTCTTAACTCCGGATCTTCTGAGGAAATTGGTTCATCTGAAAGACTTACTTTTTCAAAAAGTTTGGTATTTTTCAGTCGGTACTCGTCGGTCTCCATACGCTTAAGGTCAAATGTCTCACCAGGAGAAAGGGCGAGTTCACGTATCAAAACAATCGTTTTGGTTTTTTCATTTCCCCTGACCTTAATGGAGTTCACGCTGAATTTATTATTTTCAATGATTTCGAATGAAAGATTGATTTCATTGGTGGCAAAATTCGGTGTGCGAATCAGTCTAACCTGAGCATCTAAATAACCATTTTCGCCATAGAGCTTTCTAAGCCTACTACGCTCAGCTGAGAGGGTACTGGGGGAGTAGGGGTCTTTTTTCTTAAGAAGAGTTTCCTTGAGTAATTCTTCCGACGAAAGAACCACATTTCCCGTAATTGTAGACTCACCAAAGTAAGACCTTTCTCCTTCAACCACCTTGATTATCAAATCCATTCGGCTTTTACCGACTTTTACAAGTTGTACATCTTCTTCAGAAATGGACGCCTCCAAAAATCCATTGTCATTGTACAGGGAAAGAATTTTCTCTAAGTCTTCCTCAAAAATTTCGGGTCTGTACAATGATCGCTTCGACCAAAATCTCCAAAATCTCCAAGGAGCAGTTTCCATTTCATCAAGCAATTCATCTGCATCAAGAGTGGCATTACCATTGAACTGAATTTTTCGTATTTTGCGTTTTTCGCTTTCCGAAATGTCAAAAACCACTCTGACAGTTTCTCGATCATCTGTCTGCTCAACCTTAAAATTTATAATTGTATCCCAGTACCCTTTGTCGAGATATAGTTCTTCAATAATCTTTCGGTCTTTATTAAGAGTTGATTGAGTAAGCAGATCTCCCTCCTTGAGAGAAATTGTCTTGGACAACTTTTTGTCAGACAAAGCATCATTTCCTAAAAAAGTGATACTTTTAATTCTCGGTTTGGTTGTGACCTTAAATAGTAAGCCAATTGTTTTATCGTTAGATTTAACGGGATTAATGAATGCTCGAACATCAGCAATAGCACCCGTCTCAATAAGATTGCGAATGGACCGATCCACTGCGAGAGGATCGTATGGAGCACCTTGTTCAACCTGTAAATTTTGAAGGATGAAAGATTTACCTACGGTCTGCGGACCAATAATTTGAATCTCAATATCAGTAATTTCCTTTGTGCGAGTATTTTGCTGACCGCTAACAAAGGAGAATAACAAAGTAAAAAAGAGAAAAATACTAAGCTTAACGAAGTTCATTAATTTAATTGAGCCTGTGTTCAGATTGCATACTTTCAAAGCGGGTAAACTTACGCCTAAAGGCAAGATTTACTTTACCAGTGGGACCATTCCTTTGTTTAGCAAGGATAAGCTGTATGGGCTCGTAATCCTCCTCTTCGCTTGCCTCTCCATCCATATCGCTTTCTCTAACATCAACTCCTTTTTGATGCTTACCGAGCAGAATTACCACATCCGCATCCTGCTCAATAGCACCAGACTCCCGCAGATCAGATAGACGGGGTTCACGTTTTTCCTTTTCAGAATCCCGATTGAGCTGACTTAATACAAGCACAGGCACTTCAAGCTCTTTTGCCATAGCTTTAAGACCCCGCGATATATCGGAGATTTGATTCTCTCTTGATTGTAACCTTCCATCAGCTGAAATAAGTTGCAAATAATCAACCACGACGAAATCGAGTTTTTTTCGCATCTTCAGCCTTCTTCCTTTTGCTCTTATTTGATTGATACTCAAACCACTGGTATCGTCTACCCAGAGAGCAGCTTGCTGGAAGTCTCTACTTGTTTGATGGAGTTTCTCTGCGAGACTTTTAGGGACAAACCCTCTCCTCAAATCGTTCATGTTTACCCGAGCTTTCCCGCAAATTAGTCTCATTGCAAGGGATGTGGCACTCATTTCCAAACTGAAAACAAGCGAGTTCTTCGGAGATTTCTGGTAATTCGGAGAAAACGCAACATTCTCAACGATATTCATTGCTAAGCTGGTTTTCCCAACAGATGGTCTAGCTGCTAAGACAATCATTTCACCGGGCTTAAAACCATTGGTCAGAGAATCTAGGTCACGATATCCGGTTAATATGCCATCCGTTTCTTCGCGGGAAAGCATTCGCTGAATTTGTTCCATCGCCTGCTGAATCGGCTCACGAAAGGGTATGGACGCCCGGAGATTTTGCTCATCACCAAGAGAGCAAATTTTTTGCTCCATAGATGCAAGAAAGTCTTCCACATTACTCTGCTCCCTGTTTGCACCTTCTATCATCTCAAAGGCAGTAGAGATGCATTTTCTGAGCAATGACTTCTGCTTTACAATATCCAGCCAGAAGCTGGCATGAGCTGTAGTATCAATTCTGGAAGAAAGCGAAGTAATAGACTCCACACCACCTACATGTTCTAAATGACCATTAGCCTTGAGCTTTTCAATAAGTACAATCTCATCCGCTTGGATTGTACTTTGATGTAAATCAAGTAATGCCTCGAAAATTAACTGGTGCTTTGAAAAATAAAAGTCATCCGGTCTGAGTGCTTTCTCGATACAAGTACTCATGACCTCTCCAGAGGCATCTACTAAACAGGCGGCCAAAATGCCTTGCTCGGCATCTTGATTGGAAGGAAGGGGTTGCCCCTCTATTTTCCCCAGATCAGTGGTGGACCTCTGAGGTGTTTCCTTGAAAGACTTGGCTGATTTAGGATCGGGCGGGGAAAATGAAATAGATGACATATTTTATATATCCCCAAATGTCACTAAACGATAAATGATTTATTCTTCGATTGGATTTTCAGAAACAACTTCCACATTTAAAGTAGTGTTCACATCTTTGTGAAGTTGAATGGTTACTTCAGTCTTTCCTAGAGATTTGATAGGAGAAAAGTTGACAAAATGCTTTTTGCTAAGCGTAAAACCATTTTCAGAAACTTTCTCCACGATCTGCGGTATAGTCACAGAGCCGAATAACTTACCCCCAGAACCGGTTTTTACGGCAATAGCAACGGTGAGACCATTCAACTTTTGAGCAATCTCCTCTGCACCTTGAAGTTCTTCTGCTTCTCGTGCGGCACGGGCAATTTTGAGTGCGTCGAGTCGTTTCTTGTTAGCATGACTCAAAGGCAACGCCAAATTACGTGGAAGCAAATAATTTCTGGCAAAGCCAGGTTTAACTTTTACAACATCCCCTTCAGCACCAAGTTTGTCGATGTGTTTGAGGAGTAAAATTTCAGTTTGTGCCATGATTACTAATGATAAATTGGGGGTTAAAAAGGAACATCTTCATCCAAATCAACATCATTGGATGGAGGTGGAGTAGGGGAAGTTGGGGATGTTGTAGGAGAAGTTTTGGCTTCTGCCTGGTAAGATTCGGGAGAAGAGCTTTCTTGTTTGCCCGAATCAACAAACTCGAAATTATCAAGTACAACCCTAAGTGCACTTCTTTTCTCTCCCTCTTTCGATTCCCATTGGTCTAGTTTAAGCCGGCCTTCAACAAAAATTGGCCTGCCCTTGGTAAAAAACCTGGCAACAGCTTCTGCTCTGGGACCGAAACACTCTATGTCAACAAAAGTAACCTCTTCTTTGCGGTTGCCTTCCGAATCCTTGTAAGATCGGTTCATCGCCAAACCAAAATTACAGACCGGCCGGCCACTGGTCATCATCCTAACTTCAGGGTCCCTAGTTAGGTTGCCGATAAGCATTACTTTGTTTAAGGAAGCCATGGATAGGTTATATTAGATACGCTCTACAATTAGACGATCAACTTTTTTCTCAAGCTTGAGTTTTTCTCTGAGTAAACTGGGAGAATTCGTCGATCCTTTAAATTCAAATTGTATGAAGTTACCCGAAACAAGCTCCTTTTGTTGAGGATACGCAAAGTCTATGCTTCCTTGTTCTTCAACCTTGAGAACCTCTCCTTCTGATTGAAGAATAGCTTCGCTTAGTTTTGGGATCATTTCGTTGTTGGTACCATCCGCTCCGCGCGGATCAACAACAATTGTGGCGAGGTAGTTTCTATTTGTCATAGGAATTTTGGTTTTAAATTAATTAGATTCATGGCCTTATCCAGCCCAAGATCTATAAAATGCAGGATTGATTGTATAAAAAGAGGAAGTTGTTTGTTTAGGAATTTTTTCTCATCCGTAGAAAATGGGGACAAAACAAATTCTGAAAGGGTTGTGCCAGGCTCACGAACTCCAGACATCCCGATTCTCAAACGCGGAGGAAGATAACCAAGACGCTCGCGAATATCTGAAACTCCATTATGTCCACCTGGGCCTTTTCGGTTCGACACCTTGTACTCCCCAAGCGGAAGATCCAATTCATCATGGATGACAAGAGCTTCTTCTCCCGATACAGAAAATTCGGAAAATATTTTTTGAAGTTCTCTTCCACTATGGTTCATGAACTGCATGGGCTTGATCAGGTAAATATTTTTCCCAGATCGAATGAACTTAGAAACTAAAGAGGAAAAACCAGTTAATCTCTCAAATTTAAGATTAAATTTCTCAGCAAACTTGTCCAAGAGCCAAAATCCAAGGTTGTGACGAGAGTCAACATACTCAAGCCCTGGATTACCAAGGCCAACAATGGCCATGCTCTGCATTACTGTAGATGGCCTGAGTCAGGACTGTTCCGCATCAGATGCAGTATTATCGGCAGACTCCGTCTCATCTGATGTGCCTTCAGGTGAAGATTCATCAGTTTCGTCATCCTCAGAAGATGCTCCCGCCCGACCGCTTGCACTTCCAACACAGGAAACCAAGTTAGTCGTAGGGTCAGCGGTAAACTCAACCCCATCAATTGCGGTGAGATCTTTAATCTGCAAATTCTCCCCTATATTTAATTTAGACACATCAACCAGAACTTGGGCTGGCAATTTGCTGGGACGACACTTGACTTCAATTTCATTTAGCAGAATCTCCAAAATACCACCCATATTTTTAACACCCTCTGCTTCACCTTCAACGACTAGAGGGACTTTGGCGACAAGGTCTTGACCCCGTGTTACCTCCTGAAAATCGATGTGAAGAATTTTATCCTTAACCGAGTCGATCTGGAGGTCCTTTAATAGAGCAAGATCTTTATCACCTGAGTCGTTGTCCAATTCCAGCAAAGAGATCGATCCTCCAGTGTTGCGAAGCAGAGATCTAAAATTACTGTCGTTTACGGTGTAATGCTTAACCTTATCTTTGCCATAAAATACAGCAGGAATGGATCCTTGTTTTCGTAAGTTGCGTGATGCACTTTTGCCCAAATCCTCGCGTGGGGATACCTTCAATACTGTTTCAGTTATATCTGACATTTCAAATTAGTGTTGGGGTGGAAAAAAGCTTCCTATTAAATATATGTCGTCAAGAATTTGCAAGCGTCATGTATGGTATCCTCAAACTATCAGACCAACTAGGGAAAAGGTTGATACAAAATATGGACAGTTATGATTAATCGACTTTTGTAGATCCAGTTTCTGTTAATAAATTTAGGGATAGATTCGAAGTTTTTGGTAATCTAACCTAAACAAACATCAATCTGGGTGGGAGTAATTTATAATGTCTGAGTCTGAAAAAGAAATACCGAATGGTTATAAATCAAATATAAAAATGAAGGCTCAAATACGATTCGAAAGAATTTAACAAGCTAAATCTCACAGAAGAATTCTTAACAGACAAATCCCTAAAAAATGGGGTAATGTTAATTGAGCCAGAGGTACTGAATCCCTCTTGAATATACCTTACAGTGA
Source organism: Opitutales bacterium (assembly GCA_038136415.1). Lineage (GTDB taxonomy): Bacteria > Verrucomicrobiota > Verrucomicrobiia > Opitutales > Seribacteraceae > Chordibacter. The sequence continues at coordinate 1,477 of JAYPZT010000007.1, read as the reverse complement.
ATGGGTTCATTGGCGGTTTGCGAATACCATTTGCTAATCATCGCGAAACTTTGGTCCTAAAAGAGGATTCATTACCAATATTCGATAGAATAGATGATGACTGTTCTAGACTTTGAAAAATATGCAGCGAAGATTGAAATAAGGTGATGCCTGGAACCCTTAGTGTTCAACTTACAGATATGAACGGTGAAATACTACGCGACAACATCGAAAACATTCATGGGTTAAGACCTAGTATAGGTATACAAATCCACGAAAAGGTAGCCAAGATATAGCTTCATAATACTTTGATTATTAATACAAATAAATTTAAGTTGAAAAATTAATTCTCTTTCCATTCTGATCTGTAATATTTTTTTATTTCTTGTTAAATGTTTACTTCTAGTGGTTTATGTATACACCGAAATTGTTTTTTGGTTTCTGCATTCACTAATTAAACTGCAAGAGTTTAATTTAATTTAGTTAAAATCTGGTAATAATATAAGTGAATATAAAATATCTTTTAAATCATTAAATCTGGACGGAGGCCTTTATGTTTTTATCAATCTTGCTCTTCAAAAAATCCGGGTTGGATAACTAAAATGAGTAAATTGGAAGAGGTGAAATCTGGACTTAACTTCTTAATCAAATGAATAAAAGCTAATCTCAATAGTTCGATTGGATGGACTTCTGGAAAAAACACCACAGATTCAGCATTTAAAACCAACAAAATATACGAATTTCAGACTAATGTTGGTTTTGCTGAAAAAGCTGGATTAGATGACATCGAAAATCAGGCATCTTGTCTTAGATGACAATCGGGTAGATAAGCAATTATCTATTTGTGAAGTTAAAATTGGGTATCTTATTGAAAAATCCTTGGGTCATAATTTATCAAATATTGGCTGTGTTTCAGAAAATGAAATATCCCCATTACCTGTAGTGTACCCAACCAAATACATTGAACAAAGGTCTGATATAATGGAAATTAATGCACGCTTAATAGCTCATGATTTTCATCTAAACTAGATCTCTATCCTTCATTCCAACTGAGAATAAGTGGCATTGGAATGAGTGGTGATTTGTCTAATCCTTTCAAGCAGTGGAAAATTGCTTGAAGTGCTTCTTTTAATATCTCAATCTTGGATCTACAACGAAAGACACAGCTTAAATTTGATCTTAAAAGACAGTGAAAATAAGTAGTTATTGGCTATCTCAAATGACAGGTTTAAGCATGGATTGATTTCAAAAATTGAATATCTTCAAAAGTAGAATGAATTTTTGGATGTATATGGAAGAACTATACTCAAAGAGAGCAATAGTATATGCTTTTTCTAGACCTTACTAAAAGCCTACGAATAAACTGGGATTGAAATTCAGGTTCTTCTTTTCTATTCGTTTCAACCTTGAAAATTAAATCACAACAATTGTGCGTATTGAAGGAATGTAAGTTTCCTAACACATGTAACTGGAATAAGACATGTATGCAGGAGAAACT
>JAYPZT010000006.1:25195-28950 GCA_038136415.1 Opitutales bacterium | reverse complement strand
GAGCGCGTCCTTGGTAAGGACGAGGTCGGCGGTTCAAATCCGCTCGTGGGCTCCACTAATCAATAACAAAACCTAGTCAATAAGATGGCAAAAGAACAGTTCCAACGCACAAAACCACACGTCAATGTAGGTACCATCGGTCATGTGGACCATGGTAAGACAACACTTACAACTGCTATTCTTCATGCACAAGCCTTGAAGGGTCTAGCCGAAGTCAAAACATACGCCGATATCGCCAAAGGTGGAACGGTTCGTGACGCTTCCAAAATCGTAACAATTGCGGTTTCCCATGTTGAGTATGAGTCTGACAACAGACACTACGCTCATGTTGATTGCCCTGGTCACGCTGACTTCGTTAAGAATATGATTACTGGAGCTGCACAAATGGATGGTGCTATCCTAGTAGTTGATGCTACCACAGGTCCTATGCCTCAGACTCGCGAGCACATTCTCCTCGCCAGACAGGTGGATGTTCCTAACTTGGTTGTTTTCTTGAACAAGTGTGACCTGATGTCAGGAGATGACGAAGAACTTCTTGATCTTGTTGACATGGAAATTCGTGACTTGCTCAGCAAATATGAGTTCGACGGAGACAATGCTCAAATTATTCGCGGTTCTGCCACGAAAGCTCTTGATAACGACGAAGGCGAACTTGGACTCGGTGCTATTCAAAAATTAATGGAAGCAATTGATTCCGAAATTGCCGAACCTGTAAGAGATATCGACAAACCTCTTCTCATGTCTGTTGAGGATGTATTTTCAATTACTGGTCGTGGTACAGTGGCAACCGGAAGAATTGAACGCGGGATCATCAAAGTCGGAGATGAGGTTGAGATTGTCGGTCTTGGCGAATCCCGCAAAACCACTTGTACTGGTGTAGAGATGTTCCGTAAAGAACTTGGTGAAGGTCAGGCTGGCGATAATGTTGGTATTCTTCTCCGCGGTGTTGAGAAAGATGATATACAGCGCGGTCATGTTCTTGCTAAACCCGGTAGCATTCAGCCTCACACGAAGGCAAAAGCACAAATTTATGTTCTCAACAAAGAAGAAGGTGGTAGACACACTCCTTTCTTTAAGGGATACAGGCCACAGTTCTTCTTTGGTACTGCAGATGTGACTGGTATCGTCGAACTCCCAGAAGGAGTAGAGATGGTTATGCCAGGAGATAATTTGGCTGTTGGCATTGAATTGCAAAAAGCTATCGCTATGGAGCCTGGCCAAAGATTTGCTATCCGTGAAGGCGGTAAGACTATTGGTGCAGGTAACATATCTGAAATCTTGTAATATTAGTTTAAAAATCTGACAATTTGGTAGTGTAGGGAGAATAGCTCAATTGGTAGAGCACCGGTCTCCAAAACCGTAGGCTGGGGGTTCGAGTCCCTCTTCTCCCGCCACCAAGTTGTCAAACTTATTACCCCTTGAATCCATTCACAAAAGTTCGGACCTTTTACAAAGAAACTACTTCAGAACTTACGAAAGCATCTTGGCCAACCTTTGCTGAGCTAAGAGGCTCCACCTTCGTAGTTGTAGTTGGAGTAATTATTTTGGGTCTCTTTATATCTGTATCAGATTTTTCTCTCTCCAATTGGATAGAGTACATTACGCAACTGCTGCGCTCGAATTGATTCCTTTCCTATGACTACTCCCACCAGCGATCATCAATGGTATGCTCTTCAGTGTTTATCCAACCACGAAGACAAAGTAAGAAAGTATCTCTTCAAGTACAAAGAAGAAGACGAAAGTTTCTCTGATTGCTTAAAAGAAGTACTCGTCCCTGTAGAAACAGTCTCAGAAGTCAAGAACGGCAAAAAGAAACAAAGAGACAGGAAATTCTATCCTGGTTATGTTTTTGTTGAAATGAAGCTTTTTGATCGCAACGGCAGTTTGCTCAAGGAGCCTTGGTACAAAATCAAAGAGACTGATGGAGTAATTAACTTCATTGGTAGAGAAAACCCCACTCCTCTTGCTGCCGATGAGATTGGAAGGATTTTGCGACAAGTTGAGGATGCTTCTGGAAAGGAAGTGCCAAAAGTCAATTTTGCAGTCGGCGAAGTTGTCAAAATCCTAGATGGTCCATTTTTAAACCTTACTGGCGAAATTGATGAAATTGACGCACAAAAAGGTACCCTCAAAGTTTCCGTTTCAATTTTCGGCCGGTTTACTCCAGTAGAGTTGGAGTTTTGGCAAGTCGAGAAGGCAGAAGAAGAATAGTATTTAAGATGTCTAAAAAAATCACAGGTCAAATTAAACTACAACTCCCAGCCGGATCAGCGAATCCAGCTCCACCAGTTGGCCCTGCGTTAGGTGCTCAGGGTGTGAACATTATGGGGTTTTGTAAGGAGTTCAACGCTAAGACTAAGGATCAAGCAGGTCTCATCTTACCAGTAGTTATTACCGTGTATGCAGATCGCTCTTTCAGTTTCATCCTCAAATCTCCGCCTGCTTCGGTATTATTGAAGAAGGCCGCAGGTTTAGCCAAAGGCTCTGGTGTTCCTAATCGGGACAAAGTCGGCAAGGTAACGAAAGCTCAAATCTTAGAAATTGTTAAAACCAAGGAAAATGATCTAAACGCAAGCAACGAAGATGCAGCCTGTAAAATCATTGAAGGTACTGCTCGTAGTATGGGTATTGAGGTTATTTAAAAATTATGAAAACACGCAGTAAGCGCTACAAAACAAGCTTTGATCATTCCAAGGGGTCTGAGGAACTCGGGATTGAGGAAGCTGTCGATGTAATCAGTAAATTTGAAAATCCAAAATTTGACGAAACTGTTGAGATCTCTGTTTCCTTAGGTGTTGATCCAAAGCAGAGCTCAAACGCGGTTCGTGGAACCGTCAATCTACCTCATGGAAGCGGAAAAGATGTAAAAGTCCTTGTGTTTACGGAATCGCCCGAAGAGGCTACTGCATTGGGGGCTGATTATGCTGGTCTTGGCGATTTGATCAAAAAAATCAAAGACGGATGGTTGGATTTTGATGTCGCTCTTTCCACTACAAGTGCGATGAAAGAGGTTCGTACAGTGGCACGAGTTTTGGGCCCACGAGGTCTTATGCCCACACCTAAATCTGGTACTGTAACAGATAATCTTGAAAGTGCCATCAAGGAAGTTAAGGCTGGCCGTGTTGAATTCAAAATGGATAAAACGGGTGCCTTGGCAGTCGTGGTTGGTAAGCGTTCATTTTCTTCTTCACAGCTTATCGAAAACGCTCAGGCTGCGATTACTGCGGTTTCCGGGTCTAGACCTGAAGGTTTCAAGGGAAGATTCATTAAATCAGCTCACATCAGCTCGACCATGAACCCAAGTGTTCGTTTAGAAAACAGTTTATTCAATTAATTATGAGACCAGAAAAAAAGTACCTAGTTCAAGAAGCTGAAAATTACCTAGAAAACTCGGGTTATTTCTTCCTGACAGATTATCACGGTATCAATGCAGAACAAACTGTAGAACTCAGAGACAAACTTTCCCAAAGGGGAGCCGAATTTCACGTTGTTAAAAATTCATCTCTTAAAATCGCTACCAAACAAAGAAACCTTGGTGATCTAGAGGAACATCTCAAAGGGCATACCGCTATTGTAATAGGCGGAGATGACATTTCTGGTGTTGCTAAAGAATTGCAGGATTATTTCAAAAAGAATGATAAGGTTTCTGTAAAAGCAGGAGCTATTGGCGAAAAGAGTTTAACCGCAGATGAAGTCAAAACTTTAGCCAAGTTGCCTAATTTGGAAGTACTTAGAGCCCAATTTCTTTCTTTGCT
>JAYPZT010000006.1:0-25095 GCA_038136415.1 Opitutales bacterium | reverse complement strand
ATAACAAAAGAACAAGTAATAGATTGGCTTAGTGCACAATCAGTAATCGATGTAGCAAGTCTTGTAAAAGAACTTGAAGAAAAATGGGGCGTTAGTGCAGCTGCACCAGCAGCTGTAGCAGTAGCGGCTGCCCCAGGCGGCGATGCAGCCGGTGACTCAGGAGCAGAGGCTAAGACTGAATTTGATGTAGTTTTAGTTGAGTTCGGAGGTAACAAAATCGCTGTCATTAAAGAAGTTCGTGCGATAACCGGACTAGGCTTAAAAGAAGCCAAGGAGTTGGTTGAAGGGGCACCAAAACCAGTCAAAGAAGCAGTATCCAAGGATGAAGCTGAGGAAATTCTTAAAAAACTAGAAGCTGCAGGTGCCAAAGCCGAGATCAAGTAATGGTATTAGCCATTCACTAATATTTGATGGAATAGCCGTCCGACTATAGTGTCGGCGGCTTTTCCATTTTTTAAAACCTCCCCTAATTCTAAAATTCATTCAGCCATGGAATCTCCGGACAGAAAAAACTTCGGTAAACTTCAGGAAGTCATTGACCCACCTAATTTGATTCAAAATCAAATCGATTCATTTCACAGTTATTTGCAAAGAGATGTCCCTCCTACTCATCGCCAGCATGATGGGCTAGAGGCTGTTTTTAGGGAAACCTTTCCCATCTTAAGCTACGATGAAAAGTCCAGACTCGAGTATGTTAGTTACTCTATTGGCGAGTCTAAGCTTACGGAGATGGATTGTATTGATCAAAAATGTACCTACTCCGCACCACTTCATGTAAAATTAAGGCTCAGGCTAGAAGTTGAGGGTCAAAATAAACCCTTTTACAGTGAGGAAGAAATCTTTATGGGTGAATTGCCCATAATTACAGAAAGAGGCTCCTTCATCATCAATGGTGCTGAGCGTGTGGTTATTAGTCAATTGCACCGTTCTCCCGGTATCAGTTTCGAGGAGTCTATCCATACAAGCGGAAAGACCTTACATGGCTTCAGAATCATACCTGACCGAGGCACATGGATTGAAGCACAGTTTGATCAACATGATTTGCTCTATGTCTATCTGGATCGTCGTCGCAGAAGAAGAAAATTCTTAATCACTACTTTTTTACGAGCCTTGATGGATTGGGACCCCGAAAAAGACAAGGATAGTGACCAGAAAATTTTAGAACTTTTTTATTCAATTGAAACATTGTCCATAGATGACCTTATCCAGAAAGATAATGTATCTAATTTTGTTTTGGTTGAACCTATGTTTGACCGTGCCAAAGGAGTTGTTTTGGCAAAAGCTTTCGAGCCATTAACCAAAACATATTTAAGAGCGTTTCAAAAAGCTGGCGAAAAGACCCTGCGAGCCATTGACACTAGCGTTGACGATGGTGCAATTATCCGTTGTTTAAAGAAAGATACCAGCAAAAACAAAGAAGAGGCCCTCAAGGAAATTTACAAGAAACTTAGGCCCGGAGAACCTCCACATAAGGCGAATGCAGAGGCATTGTTGACCAGGTTATTTCTGGATCCCAAAAGATATGACTTAGCCAAGGTTGGTCGTCATATGCTCAATTTAAAATTAAATTTAGAGTCTCCTTTGGATGTACGCATTACCACTGTCGAAGATTTGGTTGCCGCTACCAGGAAGCTGACAGATTTAAAAAGAGGTAAATCTGATGAGCAAAAAGCTCGGGAGGATGCCGGTTCTATTTTTGACATGGGGATTGATGATATCGATCACCTTGGGAACCGTAGGGTTCGTACCGTTGGTGAGTTACTTGCTAATGTTTGCCGAAGTGGACTTGCTCGTACCGAGCGCGTAGTTAGGGAAAGAATGACCCTCTATGATCAGGGCGTTGAAAGTCTTTCACCTGGAAAATTAATCAATCCGAAGGCTCTGACAACTGTCGTTAGAGATTTCTTTGCTCGCAGTCAACTCAGCCAGTTTATGGATCAAATAAATCCCCTGGCTGAAATGACCCACAAAAGAAGACTCTCTGCACTGGGACCGGGTGGATTGAATCGGGAGCGTGCAGGATTCGAAGTGCGTGATGTTCATCCAACCCATTATGGTAGAATTTGTCCCATTGAGACTCCGGAGGGACCAAACATTGGTCTAATTAATACTCTTTCAACCTACGCAAAGATTGACGAATTTGGCTTTCTGCAATCGCCTTACCATCCTGTCAAAGATGGTATAGTCGATAAAAACCCCAAGAATGTTACTTACCTCAACGCTTTCGAGGAAGAAAGATATCGCATTGCTCAGGCTAACAGTGAACTTGATGTGAAATCAGGTAAATTTGTAGGTCGCCCAACTTGCCGTTATCGTGACCAAGTACAGGAATACGATGCCAGCGAGGTTGATTTCATGGATGTTTCGCCAAAGCAAGTGGTTTCTGTTGCCGCAGGTCTTATTCCTTTCTTGGAACATGATGATGCAAATCGTGCCTTAATGGGTGCAAACATGCAGCGACAAGCTGTTCCTCTGCTGCAAACTGAATCACCTCTGGTTGGTACCGGAATTGAATCCAAAGTTGCTGAAGATTCGCGAACCGTAACGGTTTCTCAATCGGAGGGAATTGTTGCTCTTGCTGATGGAAACCGCATTGTCGTTTCTGATGATGGGTCGCTACCCTCTCGCTTTTACAAAGAGCCTAAAAGTGATCACAAGCGTGGTATTTATTGCTACGATTTAAGGAAGTTTTTACGTTCCAATGCAGGAACCTGCTTCAACCAAAAGCCTATCGTTCGTAAAGGTGAAAAAGTAAAGGTAGGTCAACCGCTTGCGGATGGTGCATGCACCGAAAATGGGGAGCTAGCAATCGGAAGGAATATCCTGGTAGCCTTTATGCCTTGGAAGGGCTATAATTTTGAGGATGCGATTCTGATTTCCGAAAAGCTCATCAAAGACGATGTCTACACATCAATTCACATAGAGGAATTTGAAGTTAATGCTCGTGACACAAAGCTTGGGCCAGAGGAAATTACCCGCGATATTCCAAACGCCGGGGAAGAAGCTCTTAGAAACCTCGACCATTTAGGAATTGTTCGCATTGGTGCTGAAGTTAAGCCAGGGGATATTTTAGTTGGAAAAATTACTCCTAAAAGTGAGACGGACCTAGCTCCCGAGGAAAAGTTGCTTCGAGCAATCTTTGGAGAAAAAGCAGCAGATGTTAAGGATAGTTCACTGCGAGTTCCTTCCGGCACTCAAGGTATTGTGATGGACATCAAGGTTTCGAGCAGAACAGATGCTGAGCAAGAAAAGCTATCTCCATCTGACTTGCGCAGGCAAATGAAACAAATTAAGGAAGATTTCCGTAATCAAACCGAAGATCTGCGAGCTCAACTCACGGAGTCACTTTCTAACATTTTGCTTGGCGAAAAAATCCCTCTTAATGTCACTAATTCTGAGACTGGAGATATTATAATTCCTGCGAACCGTAAGATTACTAAAACTCTTCTTAGAAGGCTATCCTCTGTTCATAAATATATCGACATACCACCCTCCCCTGTTCGTATCAAGGTGTTCGAGATTATTGAGAGTTACGAATCAAAATTCCAGGACTTGGAAGATGATCGGGATAGAAAAGTAGAGGCAATGGAACACGGTGATCCTATTGATCAGGGTGCTATTAAAAATGTCCGAGTATTTGTTGCCAAAAAACAAAAAATGAGAGTCGGTGACAAAATGGCAGGTAGGCACGGTAATAAAGGTGTTGTTGCCAAAATCGTTCCTGAAGAAGATATGCCATTTTTACCTGATGGAACACCAATCGAGATTTGCTTGAATCCACTTGGCGTTCCTAGCCGGATGAATGTCGGTCAGGTTCTTGAAACCCATCTGGGTTGGGCTTGTAAAAAACTTGGTCTAAAGGTCGCAACTCCAATTTTCGACGGTATACCGGAAAAAAATATTCAGCAGTATCTTAAGGATGCAGATTTACCAGAGACTGGAAAATCCCAACTTTACGATGGTTGTACTGGAGAGCCTTTTTACCAGCGTATTGTTGTTGGGTATATGTATATGCTCAAGTTGAACCACCTTGTTTCCAGTAAAATCCATGCTCGAGCAGTTGGTCCTTACAGCCTTATTACTCAACAACCACTTGGAGGTAAGGCTCAATACGGAGGCCAGCGATTCGGAGAAATGGAAGTTTGGGCACTCGAAGCCTATGGTGCAGCTTACACCCTACAGGAAATTCTAACGGTCAAATCTGATGATGTATTAGGAAGGACAAAGATTTATGAATCCTTGGTTAAGGGTGACAATTCTTTGCAAGCCGGTACTCCGCAGTCATTCAATGTTTTAATGAAGGAAATGCAGAGCTTGTGCTTGGATATTCGTGTCAAAGGCGAAGATGCCTTATAAACCTGCATCGGTTCGTTATTAGAGACTGCAGAAATTTCTAAATTTAAAAAATTATAATCATGAGCGTAGAAGCATTAAATGAAGCATTAGGTATTGAGGTTGGTCCAATGGATCGTGTATCCATTACGGTGGCATCTCCCGATATCATAAGATCTTGGTCTAAAGGTGAGGTAAAAAATCCTGAAACCATAAATTATCGTACTTTTAAGCCAGAACCAGGTGGTCTTTTTTGCCAGAAAATTTTTGGTCCAGTCAGAGATTATGAATGTGCCTGCGGTAAGTACAAAAGGATAAAATATAAAGGTGTGGTTTGTGACCGTTGCGGAGTAGAAGTAACGGTTTCCAGAGTTCGTCGTGAAAGAATGGGTCATATCGAACTCGCTGTTCCGGTTTCTCATATTTGGTTCCTAAAAAGTATGCCTAGCCGTTTAGGTTTGCTCATGAATATGACCGCAAAGAGTCTTGAGCGGGTACTCTATTACGAGCAATATTTGGTTACTGATCCAGGAAATACACCACTGGAAGATAGACAACTTCTGTCTGATAAAGAATATCGTGAAGCTATCGACGAGTATGGAGATGAGTTTGAGGCCAAAATGGGAGCCGAAGCTGTACGTGATGTATTGAGCAGATTGGATCTACAAGAAGAATTGGATGATTTATACGATCAAATCCATGAAACTAAATCTAAGCAAATTAAGAAGAAACTAGCAGCAAGACTCCGTGTCGTAAAAGGGTTTCTTCAATCTGATGCTTCTCCAGAGTGGATGATTCTTGAAGCTATTCCGGTTATTCCACCAGATCTTCGCCCACTTGTTCCATTGGAGGGCGGAAGGTTTGCGACTAGTGACCTGAATGATTTATACCGAAGGGTCATCAACAGAAATAACAGACTCAAAAACCTTCTTCAGCTAAAGACTCCAGATGTTATCATTCATAATGAAAAGAGGATGCTACAGGAAGCAGTTGATGCTCTTTTCGACAACGGCAGACATGGGCGTGCAATCACTGGTTCGGGTAATCGTGCCCTCAAATCTTTAAGTGATATGCTCAAAGGCAAGCAGGGGCGTTTTCGTCAAAATCTGCTTGGTAAACGTGTAGATTATTCTGGCCGATCCGTCATCGTTATCGGTCCTGAGCTTAAGTTACACCAATGTGGTTTGCCCAAGAAAATGGCTCTTATTCTCTTTGAGCCTTTCATTATTCGTAGGCTCAAAGAGCTAGGATTTGTTCATACTGTCCGAGGTGCCCGCAAGATGATAGAAAGCAGGTCTCCTGAGGTTTGGGATATTCTTGAAGAGGTTACCAAAGGTCATCCTGTATTGTTAAATCGAGCCCCTACCCTTCACAGATTATCAATTCAGGCCTTTGAGCCGGTTTTGATTGAAGGAAATGCTATCCGCGTTCACCCACTGGTTTGTACGCCCTATAACGCTGACTTTGATGGTGACCAAATGGCGGTACATGTTCCGCTTTCTGTTGAAGCTATAATGGAAGCAAAGCTTTTAATGATGGCAACCCATAATATTTTCTCGCCATCCAGTGGTAAACCGATCCTGACCCCTTCTCAAGATATCGTCTTAGGTTCATACTTTCTCACTATGAATCCAAAACAAGAGGAACCAGAAGCCAATGTTCGTGTTCCTATTATTGGTTCGGTTGATGAGGCGATCAGTGCTCTTCAGGAAAATGTTCTTCAACTCCATGATTGGATCGACCTTAAAAATCCCGACAAAGGGACTGAAACTGTCTTTGGTCTAGTGAGTAAGAATATTATCAGAACAACCTTAGGAAGAGTATTATTTAATACGATCTGGCCCCAGGAAGTTGGCTTTTTCAATCAACCTGCCCTCAAGGGGGACCTTGGTAATCTGATCCTAGAAACCTTCAGGTTGCGAGGTAAGGATGAGACCATCAACTCTCTTGATCGTCTAAAGGAAATGGGCTTCGACATGGCTACAAAAGCAGGGATTTCCATTGGGATCTTTGACATGATCATTCCAGACGAAAAGAAATCTAGGATAGTCACCGCAAGAAAAGAAATCGATAAAATCGAGGACCAGTTCAAGAAAGGTATCATTACCCGTGGTGAGAGACACAACAAGATAATCGATGTTTGGACTGCCGCTACCGACGATATCGCCAAAGAAGTATTTAAATCATTGGATGAAAATCTTGGTAAGGATACGATTAATCCAGTTTACTTGATGATGGATTCAGGTGCCCGGGGTAATCGTCAGCAGGTTAGACAGCTTTGTGGTATGCGTGGTCTGATGGCAAAACCATCTGGTGAGATTATTGAACAGCCCATTTTATCTTCATTCAGAGAAGGTTTGTCTGTTTTGGAATATTTCATGTCCACTCACGGTGCCAGAAAGGGTTTAGCGGATACAGCCCTTAAAACCGCTGATGCTGGTTACTTAACCAGAAAGCTTTGTGATGTTGCGATGGACTGTGTGATTGTTCAGGACGACGATGACAGAAGAGATGGAGTTGTCAAAAAAGCCATTATGGAGGGAGACAATGAAATCGTTCCTCTCAGAGACCGTATCATTGGACGATATTCTGCTGAAGATATAGCCAATCCATCTAATCCAAGCGAAAAGTTACTTACAGCCGGTTCCCTTATAACAGAAGATATTGCTTCGGAGCTTGATGCTTTTGGAATCACCCGTGTTCGAGTTATGTCTCCTTTATCCAGCCGGATCAAAAATGGCATGACTTCTTTGGAGTACGGTATAGATCCTTCCACGAATAGCTTGGTTAAGCAAGGTTCCTCTGTAGGTATTATCGCTGCACAATCCATCGGCGAGCCAGGCACTCAGCTCACTATGCGTACTTTCCACATTGGCGGAATTGCTAGTGCTGGAAGAGAAGAGCCGGTTGTAAACATTCGAAAATCTGGCGTCCTTAAATTTATTGGATTACGCCTTGTTACCCTGGCAAATGGTCAACAAGTTACCTTGAACAAGACTGGCTCTATTCAAGTACTTGATCCAGATGGTAGAATCATTGATGACTACCCCATTCCTGCTGGTGCTTTGTTGCATTTTAAAGATGGAGATCAAGTAGAGGAAGCTTCACTTCTTGCTCAATGGGACCCTTACAACATACCCATTTTGTCAGAGAAAAAAGGTATCATTGGTTTTGAAGACATGCTACCAGGTGTTACTACAAAGGTGGAAAAAGATGCCTCAGGGGGCAAGTCCATGGTGGTTATCGAGCACAAGGAAGACTTAAATCCACAGATCATTGTCAAAGATTCTGCAGGTAAAGCCATAGCAACCTATTCGGTACCAACTGGAGCCCAGGTTTCCGTTGACGAAGGAACTAGAATTGACGCGGGCTCGATTATTGCAAAAACTCCGAGACAGGCTTCCAAGACCCAAGATATTACTGGTGGTTTACCTCGGGTTGCTGAGCTTTTTGAGGCTCGTCGTCCTAAAGAGAGCAATGTCGGTCAAATGGCTAAAATTGATGGAATTGTTTCTGAAGCAGGGACCTTGCGCTCCAAAAAAAGGTTATTGGTCACGAACGAAAACACAGGCCAAGTCGAAGAGCATTTAATTCCACACGGAAAGCATGTACTTGTTCAAGCTGGTGATTATGTGCACAAAGGACAGTTAATAACCGAAGGTGCGAAGGATCCTCATGAAATTCTTGAGATATTAGGACCGTCTGCAGTTCAGGAGTATCTTATCGAGGAAATTCAAAAAGTATATCGACTTCAGGGTGTTACAATTAATGACAAGCACCTCGAAGTAATCATCTCGAGAATGCTTTTCAAAGTTCGCATTACTGACCCTGGAGATACCGAATTTTTCTGGGGTGATCAGATTGACCGCTTTGCCTTTTTGAATTCAAATGAGGAGATTGCTGAAAAAGGTGGTAAACCAGCAGAAGCAGAGCCCATTTTGCTTGGAATAACAAAAGCTTCCCTTGAAACTGACAGTTTTATTTCTGCTGCATCTTTCCAGGAGACAACAAGGGTTCTGACTAATGCTGCTACCCTAGGAAAAATTGATGAACTCAAAGGATTTAAAGAAAATGTGATCATGGGGCATCTTATTCCGGCTGGTACTGGGTTACCCAAATGGCGTCGTCTTAAGATTGATACCCTTGGTGCTGCCCAGGAGCAGACTCTTACTGCCTAGAAAGTCATTATTTTAAACTTGAATTAAAACCTAAATAGAGTATTTTTGTTCCTTTTATCCCAAATTTCAAGCTATGCCTACCATTAACCAATTAGTGCGTAAAAATCGTCGTCTTCAAAAGGCTAAGACAAAGTCACCCGCACTAAAGTCTTGCCCTTTTCGTCGTGGCGTATGTGTACAAGTAACTACTCGTACCCCCAAAAAACCTAATTCTGCTGTTCGCAAAGTTGCAAAAGTCCGTCTTACGACTGGGTACGAAGTTATTGCCTACATTCCTGATGAAGGGCACAATCTGCAGGAGCATAGTATTGTGCTTCTTCGTGGTGGGCGTGTTAAAGATCTCAACGGTGTTCGTTACCACATTGTTAGAGGAACATTGGATTGCCAGGGAGTGGAAAAACGCAGAAGAAGTCGCTCCAAGTACGGAGTTAAGAAACCTAAATCTTGATATGTCACGTAGAAGACAAGCAACGAAAAGATCGGTTACTCCCGATCCTCTTCATGGAAGCCCTTTAATCAGCAGCCTGATTAATATCGTAATGCTTAGCGGTAAAAAATCAGTAGCACAAAGGATTGTTTATGGAGCTATTGAAAAGATGGCCGAAAAACTTGAAAAAGGTAATCCTGTTGATTTGGTTCTAGGAGCTCTTGAGAATATTAGGCCAAAAATCGAAGTTAAAAGCAGAAGAGTTGGTGGAGCTACCTATCAAGTACCTATAGAGGTCCCTTTCGAGCGCCAGCAAAGTCTTGCGTTTCGCTGGGTAGTTAAAGCTGCAAGTTCTCGCAAGGGAACTCCAATGTCTCAGGCATTAGCAAATGAGCTTATTGATGCATACAATAACACTGGTTCTGTAGTCAAAAAACGTGAGGAGACTCACAAAATGGCTCAAGCTAATCGTGCCTTTGCTCATTTGCGCTGGTAATTTAAAATAACCATGAGCACTTTATTGGAAAAATCTTCTGCTAATTCTGATTCTCGGGAAACGATTCTTGAACACACCCGTAATATTGGCATTGCTGCCCATATTGACGCGGGTAAAACTACATGTACAGAGCGTGTTCTTTTCTATTCCGGTGTGGTTCACAAAATTGGTGAAGTTCATGAAGGTAGTGCTACCACCGACTGGATGGAGCAGGAGCGTGAGCGTGGTATTACTATTACATCTGCAGCCATTTCATGCGGTTGGACTACAAATGAGGGACCCAATGCAGGAATTCCTCATCGGATAAACATTATTGATACTCCCGGTCACGTAGATTTCACTGCTGAAGTTGAAAGATCCTTACGTGTACTCGATGGTGCCGTTGCGGTTTTTACTTCGGTTGAAGGGGTTCAGCCACAATCAGAAACGGTTTGGCGGCAGATGGACAAGTACAATGTCCCAAGATTAGGCTTCATTAACAAGATGGACCGCATGGGTTCCGACTTTCTTGCCGCCGTTGAAACGATGAAAGAAAAATTAGGTGCGAATGCACATCCTCTTTTTCTTTCCATTGGAGCAGAAGAAAATTTCAAGGGTCTTATCGATCTCGTCAAGATGGTCGCCTACATTTATGACGAGACAGATCCATCTGGAGTTCGATTTGATACAGTAGATATTCCTGCTGATCAGCTCGATGATGCAAATGCTTACAGAGAATCTCTCATTGAAGCAGTTTGCGATTTTGATGATGATCTTGCTGCCAAGTATCTTGAAGGCGAAGAAATCAGTAATGACGAATTAAAATTAGGAATTCGCCGAGCTACTTTATCAATTAAATTCGTTGGTGTAATTCCAGGAAGTGCTTTCAAAAACAAGGGTGTTCAAATGCTTATGGACGCCGTGGTCGACTATCTTCCCTCTCCATTAGACCTTCCTCCAATGAAGGGTCATGATTCCGATGAGAACGAAGTTAGCATCACTCCTGATGATTCAGCTAAGCCAGCTGGGTTAGCGTTTAAATTAATGACTGACCCTTATGTAGGTAAGCTTGTTTTTTATCGTGTTTATCAGGGAACTCTCAAAAAAGGTTCTGCGCTCTACAATCCCAGGACTCGCAAAAGTGAACGGGTTTCCCGCCTCATGATAATGAAGGCAGATAGTAGAGAAGATATAGAAGTTGCCTACTCCGGGGACATATGTGCACTCATTGGTGTAAAGGATTGTGTTACTGGTGACACCTTGTGTGAGAGGGACTTGGACATCAGACTCGAACCTCCTACATTTCCTGAGCCAGTTATTTCCATGTCGATTGAGCCGGCAACTAAAGCAGATCAGGAAAAGATGGGTATTGGCCTTCAAAGGCTAGCGGAAGAAGATCCTACATTTTCTCTTTCAACGAACGAAGAAACTGGCCAAACCATCATTGCTGGTATGGGTGAACTTCACCTTGAAATCATTCGTGATCGCCTCTTTAGGGAATTCAAAGTTGAGGCTCAGGCAGGAAAACCTCAAATTGCTTATCGTGAAACAATTGTATCTTCATCTGATGGTGTAGGTAAGTTTGTTCGCCAATCTGGTGGTAGAGGTCAATATGGTCATGCTGTGATCCAACTTGAGCCTCTCGAAAAGGGGAAAGGTATGGAACTTGAGAATAAGATTGTCGGAGGTGCTATTCCCAAAGAATTTATTAAGCCTACCATGGACGGCATTAAGGAAGCTGCTTTGGGAGGTGTCGTTGCTGGTTATCCAGTCATCGATTTTAAGGTCACTCTCGTTGATGGATCCTTTCATGATGTGGACTCTTCTGAGATGGCTTTCAAAATGGCTGGAATTTTTGCCTTTAAAGACGCTATGCAAAAAGCCTCCCCTATTCTCTTGGAGCCTATCATGAAGGTAGAGGTCTCAACCCCTGAAGATTACCAGGGAGAACTTATGGGTGATTTAAACCGCAGGAGAGGACAAATTCAAGGAATGGAAACTCGTGGAACAGTTTGCGTAATCGATGCCTTTGTTCCTCTTGAAAATATGTTTGGATACTCCACTGACATGCGTTCACTTTCTTCCGGTCGTGCGGATTACTCCATGACGCCCTCTCACTTTGATCAGGTCCCACAAAACCTTGTTAAAGAAATTGTCGACTCTAGCTCTCGTGAACCAGCGAGAACCTAATTATGAATGGTCATAAAATAAGAATTAAATTAAAGGGTTTTGATTATCGCGTAATCGATCAATCCGCATCGGATATTGTGGATACTGCCAAAAGAACAGGTGCTCGTGTTGCCGGCCCTATTCCTATGCCAACCCGTATCGAAAGATATACCGTTAATCGTTCTCCTCATGTAGACAAAAAGTCTATGGATCAATTTGAGCTTCGCACCCACAAGAGACTCATCGACATTATTGATCCTACGGTTCAAACCGTTGATGAGTTGAAAAAACTCAATTTACCCGCAGGCGTTGAAATTAATATCAATGTTTAACAAAATCTAACAATAACAACCTCCTTTAAAGCAGGTATCAAAGTATTAACCCCCGCCTGCCGCTTAAAGTATGAATCTAGAAATATTAGGAAAAAAACTTGGGATGTCCCAAGTCTACGATGCCGATAACAATCTTGTTCCGGTAACCATTATTGAAGCAGGACCTTGTCCTGTCCTTCAGGTTAAAAATGTCGACAAAGACGGTTATTCCGCAATTCAAATAGGCTACAATCCAAACGGTAAGCCAGCGAATCATCCCAATAAGTGCAATTCTGGTATTGCTCAGAAGGTGGGTGTAGATTCGCAGAAAGTTTCTCAGGAGTTTCGTGTCGGAACGGACCACAGTTTTGAAGAAGGAAGCAATATCACCGTTGATGATTTCAAGGATATCCCGGTTGTTGATGTTGTATCTGTCACGAAAGGAAGAGGCTTTCAAGGAGTTGTCAAAAGATGGAATTTTGCTGGCGGCCCAGCTTCTCACGGCTCAATGTTTCATAGAAGAGGTGGATCATATGGTTTATGTCAGTGGCCCGGTCGTGTTTTCAAAAATAAGAAAATGCCTGGTCATATGGGAGATGCAAAGAGGACAACGCAAAATTTGAAAGTTGTTAAGATTCTTCCAGAAAAAAATCTTGTTCTTGTTAAAGGTAGCGTTCCTGGCTCAAAGGGCACCGTCGTTACTGTTAGAATTGCCAAAAAATACAAAGCGAAATAAAGCCAGATGAAATTTAAATTATTAAAATCAGACGGTACAGTTAGTGGTGATAAAGATGTCACCAACTTTCCTGTTTTGGATGCAGGAAAAGGTCAGGACGCTCTTCGCCAACTGGTTGTTGCATTCCATGCCAATAGTCGTCAGGGCAACGCCTCTACTAAAACTCGTGATGAAGTATCAGGTTCGGGTAAAAAAATCTACCGTCAAAAAGGTTTGGGAACAGGACGAGCCGGAGACAAACGTGCCATTCAGAGACGCGGTGGTGGAATTGCATTTGGCCCCAAACCACGGTCTTACACTCAAAAATTAAACTCTAAGGTTAAACGGTTAGCGCTTACTAGAGCACTCATAGACCATGCTGAAGAAGGCACTTTCTATCTCATCGAGGAATGGAAGGTTTCTGAGCCAAAAACGAAAGCCTTTTCACACATTCTTTCTAATATTGATGGCGGATCTGTAAAATTCCTGGCAGTCGATAACACCTTCGACAGTAATGTTAAACTAGCTGCCAGAAATTTAGCGAAGACTACGCTAGGTAATACCTCAGAAATTAACGCACTGGATGTTGTTCGGGCGGACAAAGTGGTTTGTAGCCTCTCTGCTATTGATGCTTTGATCAAGAAACTCAATTCGGACTCGGAGAAGTAATTTAAAATGAAAGAGCCAGTAAATGTTATTAAGGAAGCCTTGCTTACAGAAAAAGCAACCATGCTTTCTTCCAATTTAAATCAATATGTTTTTTCGGTATACCCATCTGCTTCTCGCACTAATATCAAAAACTCTATTGAGAAAATGTTTGGTGTGTCTGTTCTTAAGGTAAACACGCTGACTCAGAAACCAAAGGCTAAACGAGATCGCATGCGAAGAAACCAAAAGGGGTATTCAGCCCTCGAAAAAAAGGCGATCATAACCCTCAAAGCTGGCGACAGCATTGACTTAGCTTAACTAACACTATGGCTATTTTACAACAGAAACCGGTTACTCCTTCGGGAAGGTTTTACATTAAAAATAAAACCGATCTTTCAAAGAAAAGACCAGAGAAGTCCCTAACATCTGGTTTTCACAGGAAAAAAGGTAGAAATACTTATGGTCGCATAACATCAAGACGTAGAGGGGGTGGCCATAAAAGATTGTATCGCACGATAGATTTTCGTCGCAACAGGCTTGATGATGTCGCTACCGTTATTGCCCTTGAATACGATCCTAATCGTACGGCTCATTTAGCACTTGTTGAATATTCTGATGGAGAGAAATCTTATTTATTAGCGCCTAACAGTATCTCTGAGGGAGATAAATTAATTAGCACTAATAACACAGTCGACTTTACTCCTGGTAATGCGATGCCTTTGAAGAATATTCCATTAGGGACCAAAGTGCATTGCATTGAAATGTTACCTGGCGCTGGGGCTAAAATCGCTCGCTCAGCTGGTTCTGCTGCAAGGTTGGTTTCTGTTGATGGATCCAATGCATCTTTGAAAATGCCAAGTGGTGAAATTCGTCTAGTTAATTCACTTTGCCGGGCAACTATTGGTGATGTCGGTAATGGTAGCCACCAAAAAGCCACAATTGGTAAAGCTGGCCGGAACCGCTGGAAAGGCCGTCGCCCAAGGGTACGCGGTGTTGCGATGAATCCCGTTGATCACCCAATGGGAGGTGGTGAGGGTAAAACAAGCGGCGGAGGTCATCCTATGTCTCCATGGGGCCAACTTTCCAAGGGTTTCCCAACAAGAAAGAAATCCAAGCCATCCAATTCTATGATTATTACCCGTCGTAATGGCCGGCGTGTAAAGTAAGAGGACACTTTCATGACAAGATCTATTAAAAAAGGCTTTTTCGTTGATCCACATCTAATGAAAAAAGTGCAAAAAGCACAAGATTCAGGAGATCGTAAACCCATTAAAACATGGTCTAGACGATCCACAATCACTCCTGATTTTGTCGGCCTAAATTTTACGGTGCATAACGGTAAGAACTTTCTTCCTGTCTATGTTACAGAGAACATGGTTGGTCATAAACTTGGTGAATTTTCAGCTACCCGTGCTTTTAAGTCCCACAATCCCCATACTCAAAAGTAAGTCATGGTTATTAAATCTTACTCTAAATATATGAGAATTTCACCGAAGAAGGCACGTGAAGTTGCTCGTATATTGCCCGGAAAAAAAGCTACAGAAGCTTCTTCTTTGCTTAAGTATATCCCTAGAAAAGCCGCGAGAATGCTTAGCAAAACTCTCAATTCTGCGATAGCAAATGCTGAAAATAATGCGAATCTAAATTCCGAAGATCTTACCATACTGGAGGCTATTGTTGAAGAGGGTCCTGCTTTAAAAAGATTTCGCCCATGTGCACGTGGCTCTGCTCATCCATACAAGAAACGGATGAGCCACCTCAAAATTACCCTTACAGACGGAGAATAAATTATGGGTCAGAAAGTAAATCCTATTGGTTTTAGACTAAGCGTCAGACGTAATTGGAGTGCTCGTTGGTATGCCAATAAGCACGATTATTCAAGCCATATGGCAGAGGATAATTTAATACGTGGGTTCTTGGATAAGAAATTACGATACGCTTCTGTTCCAAGAGTCGTTATTGAAAGAGCTTCTACTCGTACCCGAGTCACCATTTGGACCGCAAGGCCAGGAATAGTCATTGGTCGGAAGGGACAAGAGCTAGACTCGCTCAGGGACTCTCTTAATAAGGTAGTCGGTAAAGAAATCCGTTTAGAAATTCAAGAAATCAAGAAGCCTGATCTAGTTGCTTCACTTGTAGCAGAAAGCGTTGCTCTTCAACTAGAGAGAAGAATTGCTTTCCGTCGTGCTATGAAAAAAGCGGTCCAAACTACCATGTCTATGGGAGCTGAGGGTATTCGTATTCAGTGTGCAGGTAGGCTCGCTGGAGCTGACATTGCCAGAACCGAACAATTGCGTGAAGGTCGTGTTCCTTTGCATACCCTTCGGGAAAACATTGATTATGGATTGGTCGAGGCCAATACAGTATACGGCATCATTGGTATCAAATGTTGGATTTGCCTCAATGAGGATGACAAAATCTTTTAACCGCGAATTGTTATAAGCTATGCCTAAATTATTACCATCGCGCACTAAATTCCGTAAAGTTCACAAAGGTAGAATACGCGGAGTTGCATCTCGTGGAAATGTTGTATCTTTCGGTGAGTTTGGTATTCAATCACTTTCACGTGGTCGAATGACATCCAATCAAATTGAAGCTGCCCGTGTTGCTATCAATCGTCACCTCAAAAGAAAAGGAAAAGTTTGGATTAGGGTATTTCCTCACAAACCCGTCACCAAAAAACCTGCAGAAACCAGACAGGGAAAAGGTAAGGGTCCGGTCGACCATTGGGTAGCCGTTATTAAGCCTGGCCATGTTCTTTTTGAAATTGCTGGATGTTCCCTTACTTTAGCCCGGGAAGCACTTGGTTTGGCTGACGCTAAATTACCTTTCCGCTGCAGGCTGGTTACTCGCCAAACAAACTTTTAATTTTGATTACTCATTATGAAAATGTCTGAGATCAAAAATTTATCCAAATTGGAAATCGAAAAGAACTATCGTGAACTAGGCGAGGAATTGGTTGGTTTGCAGGTTAGGAAGCAAACTGGCCAAGTAGAAAAGCCTCACTTGATTAAATCAATCAAGCGTGACCGTGCTCGTCTTGCTACACAATTAACTCATTTAAAGGGAGAATCATCTGGTTCTTGACATCAATATGACCGAAGAAACTACAAGAAAAAATCGTAAGGAGATCACAGGTGTTGTTCGTTCAAAAACTGGTGAAAAGTCTTTGAAGGTGGTTTACGAATATAAAATTCCACACCCTCTGTACAAAAAGGAAATCAGGCGCAAAACAACGGTTCATGTGCATGACGAGAATGGTGAATGTAATGTTGGTGATAAAATAAGGATTATGTCAACCCGCCCGATCAGTAAATTAAAACGTTGGCGTGTGGTTGAACTAATCGAAAAAGCTCCCGTTCTTTAATATTTTACGGTTATGATTCAATTACTTAGCAGATTAGAAGTTGCAGATAACACTGGCGCAAAAAAAGTCCGTATGATTAGACGTCTCGGGCAGTTAAAAGATACTGCGTCCGTAGGTGATGTAATTGTTTGCCATGTCAAAGAAAGTTCCGTCGACGCTTCGGTTAAAAAAGGAAGTGTCGTAAGGGCGGTTGTTGTCAGAACAAAATCCCCCCTTCGCCGAAGAGATGGAAGTTATCTTAGGTTTGATGAAAATGCCGTTGTGCTTGTTAACAATGATGGCACTCCCCGGGGTACCCGTATTTTTGGACCTGTCGCCCGTGAATTGCGTCAAAAATTTATGAAAATCATTTCATTAGCTCCAGAAGTTCTCTAATTATCATGGCCAATAAACTTAAAAAAGGAGTAGAAGTTGTGGTTATTAGTGGTGATCACAAAGGAAAGAAAGGTAAAATCCTACAAGTTCAGCGTGCTAAAGATCGTGTTCTTATCGAAGGTGTTAATCTCGTGAAGAAACATGAACGCAAAACTCAAGAAAACCCTCAAGGTTCAATTGTTGAAAGAGAAGCTTCCATCCATGTTTCCAATGTAAAGGTTGCTTAAACCATTTATTATACATATCACCGCAATGAGTAGTCCTGAATTAAAGAAGTTTTATTTAGAAACCGTCGTGCCCCAATTAATGAAGAATCGGGGATACAAAAATATCCATGAGGCCCCTAAAGTGTCCAAGATCGTTCTAAATTCCTCATTTGGTGCTGACATGGACAAAAATGGGATCGCTGAGCTTACCAAGGACATGGCTGCACTGTCTGGACAATCTCCAGTTGTTGTTAAAGCCAAGATAAGTGTTTCCAACTTTAAGTTAAGACAAGGTATGCCGGTTGGAGTTAAGGTTACTCTTCGGGGTAATCAAATGTGGGAATTTCTATATCGCATGATTGCAATTTCTCTTCCTAATATCCGTGACTTCAGGGGCATTCCTGCCAAACTCGACGGACGCGGTAATTATTCACTCGGAATTACTGATCACAGTATTTTTCCGGAAATAAAGGTAGAGCGTCAAAGGGTTAATACAGGTCTCGATGTTTGTATTACAACTACCGCAAATACTGATGAGGAGGGTTTTGAACTGCTTAGCCTTCTTGGTATGCCTTTTCGCAAGAAATCTGAACAACCTGTACAACAAGCAGCATAGTTTTTTCAAACCACCAATCTTTTATCATGGCTAAAAAATCTGTAATTCAAAGAAATCTCAAAAGAGAGAAGCTCGTAGCCCGTTATGCCAAGAAACGTGCATCGCTAAAAAAAATATTGTCGGATGCAAACACTAGCGAAGAAGACTTTTATGCAGCCCAAGCTAAATTATCTAAGATGCCTAAAAATTCATCTCCTGTTCGATTAGTTAAAAGATGCTCCTTAACAGGTAGACCTAGGGCGGTTATCCGCAAGTTTGGCCTTTCTCGCATTTCTTTTAGAGAGCTAGCCTTGCAGGGTAAGGTACCTGGTGTGGTTAAGGCTTCTTGGTAATTCTTTCTAACCCGTTTCATTATGTCAGTACACGATACAATTGGTGATTTTATTACCGTAATCAGAAATGCAGGCAAGGCCGGCAAAGAGAAATGCAATTATCCCCATTCCAACTTGAGGCTGGGTATTGGTAAGATTTTGAAGCAAAGAGGATTTATCAATGACTGTCAGGAATCAAATACTGATGATGGTTTTAAGACTCTCGAAATTGAATTAAAGTATGTTAATGGAAAACATGCTATACAAGGCATCAGCCGAGTCAGTACGCCGGGTCGCCGTGCTTACTTTGGTTACCGCGAAATTCCCAGTGTCCTTGGTGGCTTAGGGGTCTCCATCCTGACTACTCCTGGAGGAGTTGTTGATGATCGTACCGCCCGTCAAAAGAAACTCGGTGGCGAATTACTTTGTAGCGTTTGGTAGAAATAATTATGAGCAGAATTGGAAATGCACCTATCCCTATTCCCTCTGGAGTTGAGGTTGTCGTTGATGATCATTTGATTAAGGTCAAGGGCCCCAAAGGAAATCTCGAGCAGGAAACTGTACCGCAAGTAAGTGTTCAAGTGGAAGATAATCAGATCCTAGTATCAACTACCACAGAAAACAGATTTAGTAAGGCTATTCAGGGGACAACTCGTTCTCTGATCGCTAATATGGTTCAGGGCGTAGTATCACCATACAGTAAGGATTTACTTATTGAGGGAGTTGGTTTCCGAGCTGCAGTTAAGGGCAGTGAGATCGACCTAGAACTAGGTTACTCTCATCCGGTCAGCCACCCGATTCCCGAAGGAGTCACTGTCACGGTAGCTGACAATGTGAAAATTCATGTTGAAGGTGCAGACAAACAAAAAGTCGGACAGATGGCAGCAGACATTAAGAGTTACTATCCAGTTGAGCCTTACAAAGGTAAAGGTGTCAGAATTTTAGGACAGTATGTCCGCAGAAAAGAAGGAAAGAAATCAGCTTAACAGCTCTTGCTTATGAATTTACAAAAGAAACGAGCCCTTGCACAAAAGCGAAAGTGGAGAATTCGCAAGAAAGTTATTGGTTCAGCTGACCGACCACGTGTTGCTGTATGCTTTACCAATAAAAACTTACATGCCCAATGTATTGATGACGGTAATTCTCATACACTTACCTCGATTTCCTCAAATGAAAAAGACCTTAAGTCAGTTCTTCCAAATGTATCTGGTTCCGAGAAGATTGGAACTGAGTTTGGAAAAAGGATTAAGGCTGCTGGAATTGATTCTATCGTATTTGATCGGTCAGGCAGGAAGTATCATGGATGCGTAAAGTCCTTCGCTGAAGCTCTTCGCAAAGAAGGCTTAAAATTTTAAACTACCTATGACAGCAAAAAATAGTAGCAAGTCGTCCAAATCTCCTGAAAAAGTTATTCTAGATGATACAGAAGAACTTTTTGAAAAGGTTGTTCATGTAAATCGTTGTGCAAAAGTTGTTAAAGGTGGTCGTCGCTTTAGCTTTGCAGCTTTGGTTGTTGTTGGTGACCAGAAAGGCAATGTAGGCTTTGGTTATGGCAAGGCACAAATGGTTCCTGATGCAATTAGGAAAGGTACTGAGCAAGCAAAAAAGGCTATGACCTTTGTCTCGCTGTCTGGTGAGACTATACCACATCCTGTACTTGCTAATTTTGACGGTGGTAAGGTTTTACTCCGTCCCGCACGAAAGGGAACTGGAATCATCGCTGGCGGTGGAGTACGAGCTGTATTAGAGGCTGCTGGCGTAAAAAATGTACTCTCTAAATCATTAGGTTCAAACAATCAACTTTCAGTTGTGTCAGCTACGATAAAAGGGCTCAAAGAGCTGCGAACCTCATCCGAAATTTCTCAAATTCGGGGTGAGGAAGTTAAGGGTCCATCTTTCACTGAAGCTTCTGTTGCAGTTTAACTCTATTATTTTATGAAGGAAAACTCTTTACCCAAAGGTTCCAACCGCTCCAAAAAAAGACTTGGACGGGGAGAAGGAAACGGTCATGGAAAAACCTGTTGTCGTGGGCATAAAGGTGCTGGTGCTAGATCTGGATATTCCCTTAGGGCTGGATTCGAGGGTGGCCAGATGCCCTTGTTCCGTAAATTACCTCAAAGGGGTTTTAATCGCACACGGTTTCAAACAACCATATCAACCGTGAATGTAGGAGAACTCGATAAAGTTGATGGAAACAAAATTGATTTAGACAGCTTAAAGGCTGCCGGTTTGATTCGCTCGAATTCCTCTATCGTTAAATTGCTTGGCAATGGTGAAGTAAAGCTGTCCTTAGAGGTCCATGTTCATCAAGCATCTGCATCTGCAAAGTCTAAAATCGAGTCTGCTGGGGGTTCCGTAACCATCTTGTAATCTTATGCTCTCCGCATTTACAAATTCATTAAAGATACCTGAGTTAAGGCAGAAAATATTTTTCACCTTAGCTTTGCTCTTTATTGCTAGAGTAGGTGCGAATATCCCTTTACCAGGAGTAGACCCTGCACCGATTAAGGAATTTTTTGAGCTTCGTGAACAAACTCGTTCCGGTTCTGAAGGTAATGATATTTTAGGGTTCTACAACATGTTTACAGGGGGTGCCCTTTTGAATGGTGCCCTTTTTGCACTAGGTATTATGCCGTATATCAGTGCAAGTATTATCATGCAACTGATGGGAGCTGTTTTTCCGCACCTGGCTCGTTTGCAGCAAGAAGGCGAACCTGGTCGTCAAAAAATTGCTCAGTATACCAGATATCTTACTATTCTGATCTGTCTTGTGCAAGGAGGTTTGCTTGCAGTTGCTTTGAGGGATAGCCCGGGCAGTTTGATTATGGGTTTTAATCCTAACGAAATAGGTCTCGATGGAGAGGCTCTTGGATCAATTGTGGTAGCCTCCTCCCCTACTCTATTTTTGTTCAATTCGATAATTTTTCTTACTACCGGTTCATTAATTTTGATGTGGCTTGGTGAGCAAATTACTCAACGAGGAATTGGCAATGGGATATCCCTCCTTATAACCGTTGGTATTCTGGCTGATTTGCCCAAAGCTCTCGCCGATGCCTATTCTTTGGTATTTTTGGCACCTGCAGAAGACAACCTAGTTGTAGTAAAAGCAGTTTTGATGATCGGAATATTTCTTTTGGTAGTTGGAGGAATTATTGCGGTCACACAAGCTCAGAGAAAAATACCGGTTCAGTATGCAAAGAGGATGGTGGGTCGAAAAGTATTTGGTGGTCAAAGCTCATTTTTACCTCTGAAGGTTAACTACGCGGGAGTGATGCCGGTCATTTTTGCGAGTGCTATTTTAATGTTTCCTGCTCAACTTCTTCGTACCTTGGGTGCGGCCATTGCGGATTCTCCTAACGAGACAAATTGGGCTATTGATTTAGCCAATGCTTTTGCTGGTCGAGGATGGTTTTATTATATGGTTTATGGTGGTTTGATCTTAGTCTTTAGTTATTTCTGGGTATCTATCATGTTTAAACCGGTTCAAATCGCCGATGATCTTAAAAAGAATGGTGGTTATGTTCCTGGTGTTCGTCCGGGTGAGCATACTGCTCGCTTCTTGGATTTTGTCATGACTAGGCTGACCCTTGCTGGTGCCATTTTTCTTACAATTATTGCAGTCTTTCCCGATTTAATCTTCAACACCGCGAATGTTTCTTACAATGTGGCGACATTTTTTGGAGGCACTGGGATGTTAATCATTGTCGGAGTGGTTCTCGATACAATGAGGCAAATTGAAACCTTTCTTTTACAAAGGCATTATGACGGCTTTTTACGCAAAGGTCGCATTAAAGGCAGAACGGCCACAAGCAACAGAGGTATAGAATCCCTAGAACTCAAGGATTTTGAGGCACAATGGAGACCATTGATCATCATTTCCGTTGCTTTGTTCGCATTTGGCTTACTGGCATACTTTTTCAAAGGTGCATAACTCAAATTACCATTTACAAAACAGAAAATTATTATGGCTAGATTGTTAGGTGTAGACATCCCAAATCGTAAGAAAATTGCCTATTCACTTAGGTACATTTACGGAATTGGGCCCACTAGGGCGACTAAGATTCTTGAGGCAACTCAAATTGATCCCGATCGTCGTACGCAGGATTTGAATGAGCAAGAACTCAGTCAATTGAGTAATTACATCATTGAAAACAAGATAGTTGTTGAAGGTGATCTGCGGAGAATGATCACCAACAATTTAAAACGTCTCCAAAGTATAAGAAGTTACCGTGGTCTGAGGCATCAAAGAGGACTTCCTGTCCGCGGCCAGCGTACCATCACCAACGCGAGGACACGCAAGGGTGGTCGTAAAACTGTAGGAGTGGTAAGAAAATCTTAACGAATTAAACTGATATGAGTGACGAAAATAAAGAAGAGGAGACAAAAGCAACTACAGATGTAGCCGCTGACTCCGCAGTTGATGTGGTTGAAGAAAATCAATCTGCCAGTGAAGAGAAACCTGTTAAAAAAGAAGAAACTGCGGCTGATTTACTGGGTGCCAATATTGAGCAGGTAAAAGTTCGCAAGGCTAAGGGTAGCAAAAACATTTCTTCTGGAATTTGTTTCATCGTTGCTACTTTTAATAACACAAAAGTTTCCTTTTCAGATATGAGAGGGAATGTCATTTCATGGTCAAGCTCTGGAAAATGTAACTTCCGGGGTTCCCGTAAGTCCACTGCTTACGCGGCTCAAGTTGTAACTCAAGATGCTGGTAAGGTGGCAATGTCCCATGGAATGAAAGAGGTCCTTGTTAAAGTTAAAGGACCTGGAATGGGACGGGATTCTGCCATCCGAGCTCTACAAAGCCTCGGTTTTAATGTTACCTCTATTATTGATGTTACTCCGGTACCTCACAACGGGTGCCGTCCTCCAAAACGCAGGAGAGTATAATCTAACGCAATTTTTATCATGTCTCGTTACACTGGACCAACTACCCGTATAAACCGTCGTTTTGGTATGGCGGTTTTTCCTGCCAATAAAGCCTTTGAAAGAAGAACCTACCCACCAGGGCAACATGGCCCTACTTTTCGAAGAAAAGTTAGCGATTTCGGCCAGGGCCTGCTTGAAAAGCAGAAACTGAGGATGATGTATGGTCTTACGGAAAAACAATTTAGAAATTTATTTCAAAAGGCCAAAAGAATGCAGGGTGTTACAGGTGAGAACTTTCTGACCTTACTCGAAACCCGACTCGATAACATTGTTTACCGCCTCGGCTTTACCAAAACTAGACAGGCAGCTCGTCAATTTGTAAACCATGGTCACCTTTTGGTTAATGGAAAGAAAGTAGACATCCCTAGCTACCGGGTTTCTGTTGGTGACGAGATTGGTGTTCGCGAGAAGACTTCTTCACGACAAGTCGCCACTCGCAACCTTGAAGACTCTCAGTATCGTACATCACCTGCATGGGTAGAAGTCCGTCCAGATTCCTTACAAGGGACAATAAGTCGCCTGCCTCAGGCAGATGAACTTGAGCAGAGCATCAATGTCCAGCTCGTTGTAGAATTCTACAGCCGATAAATTTCACCTCTAATCCAGCAAAGATTATGGCAACAACACTTGGAAAATTCGAATTACCTAACAGATTAGTTAAAGAGGAAGAGACTGCCTCTGAAACCTACGCAAAATTTATAGCCGACCCTTTTGAAACTGGGTATGGTCACACTATCGGTAATGCATTCCGTCGAGTCCTTTTAAGTTCCATTGAGGGTGCGGCAGTATCCTCCTTCAAAATGGATGGCGTGCAGCATGAGTTTCAAAGCGTAGACGGCATTGTTGAAGATGTTACCGATATCGTACTTAATCTTAAGAAAGTACTTATTGTCAGTCACAAATCTGAAAATGTTACTCTTCAATTGGAAGTCGAAAAAGAAGGTGAAATCAAAGCGAGTGATATTTCTCCCATCGAAGGGATTGAAATCATCAATCCTGATCAAGTGATTCTCACCACTGATTCCAAAATAAAAATATCTGCTCAGATAGAAGTCACAATTGGTAGAGGATTTTGCTTGGGTGAAGATAACAAGAATGACGATCAACCTATTGGGGTTATCAATGTCGACTCATTGTATTCTCCTGTCAAATTGGTAAAATACGAGGTTCAAAACACCCGTGTTGGGCAAATGACTGATTACGACAAGCTCATCTTGGAAATTCACACAGATGGCCGTATCACTCCAGAAGATGCTCTTAAACAGTCCGCCGCTATTCTTCGTCATCATTTAGATGTATTTGATCAAATCAGTGAAGAACAAATTGAATTTGAAAACAATACGAAGCAAGTCAGTGAAGAGCAGAACAGACTGAAGAATCTTCTTAGCATGAGTGTTAATGAAATCGAACTATCTGTTCGGGCCGCGAATTGCTTAAATAACGCTAACATCATAACAGTTGGTGAGTTGGCGACCAAGTCTGAGCCAGAAATGCTAAAGTACAGAAACTTTGGTAAGAAATCCCTCAATGAAATAAAAGCTAAACTTGAACAGCTTGGTCTATCGTTGGGAATGAAGTTTGAAAGCAGATTACTTGAGTCCGTTAACAATTAATTTTTACGGCTCTTGCATTTACATTACTCAAAATGAGACATCGCAAACATAAGCATCAACTGGGAGTTAAATCAGCACATCGTATTTCTTTGATTGCTAATCTCTCCTGTTCATTAATTGAACACGGTAGAATTAAGACTACCCTCGCAAAGGCTCGTGCACTTCGACCAGCCGTTGAAAAAATTATTACACTCGCAAAAAAGGCTCGTGCTACTGATGATGCTGCCAGAAAGGTACATTACCGTCGTTTAGCGATTGCTCGTCTTCGTAATAAAAAAGCGGTTTCTAAACTATTTGATGAGTTGGTCGATCAATTTATTGGTCGAAACGGAGGCTATACACGTATCTACAAATTAGCTCTTCCACGACTTGGGGATGCTGCTGATATGGCATTGATTGAATTTGTCGAAGAAGCTCCCAAGA
>JAYPZT010000005.1:0-29772 GCA_038136415.1 Opitutales bacterium | reverse complement strand
ATTCCTCAAGCAGGCCATCCATTTACGACGCATGGGATGCCA
Organism: Opitutales bacterium; assembly: GCA_038136415.1. GTDB lineage: Bacteria > Verrucomicrobiota > Verrucomicrobiia > Opitutales > Seribacteraceae > Chordibacter. The sequence goes on along the minus strand of JAYPZT010000005.1, from coordinate 29,730 downwards.
GGTATGACTACGATGCTAATGCCAGGAAAATGGTTCCGCTTTATAAGGGTAAAGTTGTTGGTAAGTCATGGGCGAGAGATTCAGAAGGACAGCTAAGTGCAGCATCTTACACAGGAAGGAATAAAGAGCTGGATGAAAATTTATTTCCTCTTCACCTATCCAAGCTTAACCGAGAAAGGGATAAAAATTGGGAAATGAATAAGCAAAAGAGGATGGAGGAAATAAGAGAAATGCTTCAAATCCTCGAGGAGGATAAAAAGGAGCCTTTGGTGGAGGTTCTTATCGAGGATGAAGAAGAGGAGTTCATTCCTCCTGCTTTCATTCCAAGTGGTATAGAGCTGAATGATAATGGAGGTGCTCCTCCCTTTAATCCAGTTGATGCTGAAGCTGATGGCGATGGTGAGTTGTCTCCTTTTCTACCTCTGCCTTGATTTTTAATATGAAGGCAAATGCCAGGCTAATTTTGCTTTTGTTGTCCATAATCTTTTCGGTTTTGGCATTTGTTTTTATTTATTCTTCATCCAGCGACTATCATGCTAAAAAAACGGCGATTGATGCCGCTATTAAGGAGAGGGAAGAATTCATTTTGTCTGCTAAAAAAGAGAAAGTGGATGTGAGTTCAAAACTGGCTTTCGAGTCTAAAAGAAATGAAGAACTTGGCTCCGATCTTGAAGCCTTGCGTCTTGATCTCGAGGAAGAGCAGAAAGAATTTGCCGAACAACAGGAAAGAGTCGCAGAACTTCAGGCACAGATAGAAGCTAAAGAATCAATAGTCTTAAATGCTGCAGAGACAGAAGAAAAGGTCTTGGCTTTAAAAAAGGAAGCGACCGAACGAACGGTTGAATTATCGAGGCAAATACCCATTCTTGAAAATAAGCTTTCTGATATAAAAAATGAAGAAGATGATGCCCGGCGTAGAATTGCTGAATTAGAGACGAAATTAGCAGATTACGAGCTGATTACGGATCAACTTCGTGAACATTTTTCCAGTTCTCTTAAAGGCATTAGGGAATACACTAGGGAAAGACCCTGGATAGAGCCCGGTGATGTCTTGTCGACAACTCTGCATACCATTGATCCTGCAACTGGTACCATCGCCTTGTCTCTTGGTGCTGACGACGGAATTCAGGATGGTATGCTGTTCAAAATAGTTACGGGCAGAGAGGAAGTTGGTAGACTGAAAATAAATCAGGTTCAGCAAAACGAAGCGGTCGGGACGATTATTCCACTGCATGGGAATCCCAGGAAACTTCAAAGGAGTGGCACCATTGATCTTATTAATTTGTAGAGTTGTATCAGCTCTCTTTCTAATCGGAGCGGGCACCTATTTCTTCCTCAATATAGATTATTTTGAAGATTTGGAACCCCAGCTTTCTGGAGAAATTGCAAGATTGAATGAATTGCGGGAGGATCATGCCCAGGAAATAAACGCTACCCAACAAGAAATCTCTCAAAAACTTATGGAGAGAAGTAAATTCAGGAGAGAATATGAGGAGCTTGAAGAAAAAATTACTGAACTCAAAGAGGAGCAAGGTTTTTTAGTGCCCAAGTATAAGCAGGTGGAGGAAAAATTTAAGCAGGTGGAGAAGGAGGCTGGTGATGTGGAAAAAGAGATAGCTCTTCTCCAGGAAGAGGTCGAAAAAGAAAGCAGTAAGCAGGAACCATATTCGCTGAGAATTTCCGATTTGGAAAATCAATTGGAGCAGAGTCGTGCACAAGTTTCCTCAGTCAAAGAAGAGCTTGGAATTATGGAAGGCAACTTTTCTAAGATTAGTAATGTCCGAAAGATTGCCCACAAAAGCTTTCTTTCAAGCAAAGAGCTTCTTTTGGCTGAAATTGTTAAGCCCAATCATCTCTTTTATGATGATAAAATAGAAATTACTGTGGAAAATATAGCTCCCTCAAACACCGGTTTTTTTATTAAAAAGGGGAGGGAGTCAGGCTTTCGGGAAGATCAACTATTTGTTGCCTCCGAACAAGAGGATTTTGATGATCAGATTTTTCGTCTGCGCTGTAAGTTTGCCGAGGACAAGCTCTCCTATTTTGAATTTGATGAAACAACTGACATTTTGTCCGGTCTGCAATTGTTCGAGGGATTAAATCTATCCTTGATAAGAACTGGTGATTTCCTTATTGAAAGAGATTCTGCCCAACTAGAGAAAGACTAACCAATTTAACTCGTATCTTAGATTCTATGGATCCGCAAAATGATCAGATTTCTGACGAGGAGTTGGCTGAAAGCATCGACGAAAATGGCGTTTTGTCCTCCTCAGAGGGCACATCCTCAGAAGGCTTTGTCGAGTCTGCTATCCAAAATGATGCAAGCAATGATGAAAAGTTCTCTGTAGATGATTTTGATATGCCTCTTGACGGGGCCACAAATCATCAAGCACCTTCGGCTAGTTCTCCTGAGAAGGAGAATGATGGTCCAACAACTGTTTCTGAAGAGGGTACATCTTCTTCCAATAACGATCATCTCGATAAAAACAATAGAGCCGATTCTTTGGAGTCTAATGGGGATGTTGCTGAGTTCCGTAAAACCCTTTCTGATCTTTCCCGGCAGTTGGAGGTAGATCGTATTACTCTTTTACACAACAAACTTAGAAATAAGGGAAAAAGAGTTCCCGATCTTTCCTTAATTGCTTCTGACATCAAGGGAGATAGCCAACTGCATCCCATTGGGGATGAGGACCTTTATTCGAAAAGACCTTTTTCCCGACTGCAGGGTTGGATTGTTGGTTTATCGTTTGGAATCGGAAGAAGGGCTAAAAAGTTTAGAAGGTAATACCGTTTAAATTTTCTTTGGATTATTCTTTTATTATCCCTGCCTTTAATGAGGAGCAATACCTCTCGAGAACGATAAAATCGGTTCAGGCATGTTTGACAACAGCTGTGACTCATAACGGTGAAATTATTGTTGTAGACAATAATTCAACGGATCAGACGGGCAAGATTGCCAGAAAACTTGGATGTAAAGTAGTTTTTGAGCCCGTTAACCAAATAGCCCGGGCCCGTAATGCAGGTGCCCGGGAGGCAAGTGGCAAAACTCTGTTCTTCCTGGATGCTGATACCTTGTTGCCTGTTGAGACTTTCAGAAATGCGATTGATTCATTAGCAGGGGGTAACATTGCTGCTGGGGGAGCGTTACTGAAATTTGACTCCCATCATCAGAGATTGGTTTCAGGTATTGTTCTTCCCTACCTTTGGAATACATTCTCAAAAGTTACGGGATTTTTTGCAGGTTGTTTTGTTTTTTGCAGGCAAGATTTGTTTCATGAGGTGGGTGGTTTCCCTGAAACTCATTTTGCAGGAGAAGAAATTATTTTCTGTAAAAAATTAAAAAAGGTATCGGGCGGACTTGGTCTTAAGGTCGCTGTGTTAAAAGATAATTATGTCATGTCCTCTGCCCGAAAGTTGTTGTGGTACAAAGATATGAGAATGTTGAAACTATTGATTCCAACTTTGATTGCTCCATGGGTATTGAAAAGAAAAAGTTTTTGCAGATTTTGGTACGATAGACCATCTTGAATAGGTATTGATCCTCAGAGAAATTTCATCAACTTACTAACTGTGAAGGTTTTTATATTTGGTTTTGCCTCCGTAATATTTTGTCTTCTCTTTGCTTGTGCAAAAAAGTCTCCCGTTGATGATAGTGCAAAAAGAAGTTCGAGAATGATGGGAGAAAGTCCACCTGCCTATGTTCAAAAAGCATGGAATGCAAAATATGATTATGACAAGGAGAGAAGATTACTTGTTCCCAAGTATGCAGGTTCCCGATGGGGCTCGATTCAGGAATACCGTGAGGATGGCAGGTTATCTTATCAGGATTGGTGGGTACGTGATGTAAAAGTGGAGGATTTGGAAGAAGATCCAGACACAGAGGTTAACAATCTTATTGATGAGGAGGGCATTATTGAGGCTCAGACAAAAGCCAAAGAGGCTAAAGAAGCTAAAGCGGCAAAAGCAGATGTGCCTGAGGAAATAGAGGATGAAATTCCACAAGAGGAAGAGGCGGAAGAAGAGTTCATTCCATCTCCTTTCCTGCCTTTTTAATAGTTTCTGATTTCGCCTCCAGCACCAAATAGAGGCGGCGGGTTATAGTCGTCCTCTTCGTTTTCCTCGGGTGAGTTTCTAGTCGCCGGTATAATACTTTTGGGGAGAGACTGATTCACGGTTTTACTTATGGGCTTTGTTGAAGTCGAAGGGCGGGAGGAGAGCGAAACTTTTTTGCGAGTACCTCTTTTTTGACTTAATGCACCTATCGATCGTAGCCATACACGACTGACCTGAATGTCTTCATGTTCCCCGATGAATTCCTTCAGTTGCTGCCACTTAATATTGGTAAAACATCCAGCACCTTTTGTCTTCCCACTTCCTTGCTTACGGGGAGTGCCATCCTTATTTAAAGTAACTGCCATCCCCAAAAACCAAAAGAAAGAAAAAGCCTTAGTCGACTCTAATTTATTAAAGAAAACCTATCTTCCAAAGGTGATGTACTATAGTTCCTTTTAACGGATTTGGGGTTGTTACTGGCAAGATTTTCTAGAATTTTAAAAACCCATTCTTCGCAGTCCGAGGAATCTATTTTTTGGGCCAATTCAAGAGGAGATATTTCCACTTCCGGATGCTGTTGTAGCCAATTGATTACAGATTTCCTGATTCCTAAAATTGCATTGGCAGCTTTTTTCCCAGCTTCGACCCCGGGTTGGTGATAGGCATTGATTCCCACCAGATTGGCATAAAACCCAACCGCTCTCTCATAAAGGGCGATGAGCTGACCAACCGAATTTGCGTTGATGGATTCAATTGTAAGGGTGATGGAATGTCTGCCTTTTTCAAGCAGGGCGTCTCGGGTGCCGAGCATAAAGCCATGGAGGTAGTCCCCACTGGTCATTCCATCATCATCTACCTCAACAGAATCTCCCTGACGGTTTTCGAGAACCTCAATGAAGGTGGCGAAAAAGTTGGGTACGCCTTCCCTTAACTGTTGGACATATGCATGCTGGTCCGTGGATCCTTTGTTGCCGTACACAGAAATGCCTTGATAAACAAGATCACCGTTGAGGTTTTTTTCCTTACCCAGGGATTCCATGATTAATTGCTGAAGATATTTGGCAAACAATTCTAATCGGTCTCGGTATGGGAGGATCACCATATCTTTGGAGCCTTTTCCATCCGTGAGATGAAACCAGCTAAGTGCCAGCAATCCCGCTGGGTTGAGCCGGATATCCTCAGATCTTGTTTGCTGATCCATGTCTGCTGCACCTTTCAGCATTTGCTCGATATCGAAGCCTTGTAGGGCAGCAGGCAGTAAGCCAACGGATGCGGTCTCACTTGTGCGTCCACCAACCCAGTCCCACATAGGGAAAAAGTCTAACCATTCCTCTTTTTGAGCTAAGTTGTAGAGTGCACTACCTTCGCCGGTGACGGCAACGGCATGCTTGGTGAAATCCAGGTTTTGTCTGGCAAAAGCATGCTTCGCTTCAATCATTCCATTGCGGGTTTCTGGAGTTCCCCCAGATTTGGAAATAACTAAAACAAGAGTTGTGCTTAGTTTTTGGCCAATTTGAGAAAGGGTGAAATCAATGCCATCGGGATCGGTATTATCTAAAAAGTGAGCCTGAAGTGAATCTCCGGATGATTTGGTGAGGGCCTTGGTTACAAATTGCGGACCAAGGGCAGAGCCTCCAATCCCAATGATCAGAAGGTCCGTAAATTTTCCGGCGGGGCTGGAGATAATACCCGAACTGACAGATTCTGCGAACTGCTTGATATGTTCAATCATCTCATTAATGGCCGAACTAATTTCTTCGGTAGGTGCAAGACTGGGATTTCTTAGCCAATAATGACCAACCATGCGTCCTTCATCGGGGTTGGCGATTGCCCCCTTTTCTAAGGCATCCATCTGCTGTTTTGCCTGTTGCCACATATTGAGATTTTCATCGATAAAATCTGGTGGGAATCCGGCAAAACGAAAGTCTGCAGACAACTTTAAGTTTCTGAAATCAAAATAGAGGTTTTTGTCCATTTTTATTAATTGATTAATCGGTTACAGCCCCAAGAGAAGCTGAGCTTACAAGTTTGGCATATTTGGCCAAAACTCCTCTTGTTTCAGACGGGGGAGGCTGTACCCAATCCTTTTTTCTTTGGTTGATAGTATCCTCATCCAAGTCCAGGGTGAGTAAATTATTCTCCGCATCAATCGTGATGGGATCTCCGTTCATGAGAATACCAATTAAGCCACCTACCGCAGCTTCCGGGGTAACATGACCGACCACAAATCCGTGACTGCCTCCAGAAAACCTGCCATCTGTAATTAAGGCCACATCCTTACCCAGCCCCCGTCCCATAATCGCGGAAGTAGGGGAGAGCATTTCTCTCATTCCAGGGCCTCCAACTGGTCCTTCGTTACGAATTACCACTACATGTCCGGCACAAACTTTCCCGTCCAAAATACCTTGGAGAGCATCCTCCTCAGATTCATAGACAATTGCTTTACCGGTGAAGCGAAGGCCCTCTTTTCCGGTAATCTTAGCCACGGCTCCATCCTGAGCGAGATTTCCGTAGAGTATTCTGAGGTGACTGTCTTCCTTGATCGGGTCGTTAAAGGGGCGGACCAAGTCCTGTCCATTAGGGTACGGTGCATAGGGTTCTGCATCCTCAACATTCTCGGCAAGGGTTTTACCGGTAACTGTCATGCAGTCTCCATGAAGCAATCCTTCGGCAAGCAGAGTCTTCAATAAAGGACGCAATCCCCCAATTCTGACAAAATGGGACATGTTGTACTTACCACTTGGTTTCAGGTCGCAAAGTACCGGTACCCGTTTTCCAATTTCTGTAAAGTCATCAAGCTCCAATTTTACTCCGGCGGTGTGGGCCATCGCCAGTAAGTGGAGCACAGCATTGGTGGATCCACCCAGAGTAATGACAACGGTGATAGCATTTTCAAATGCTTCCCGGGTCATGATATCACGGGGTCGGATATTTTTTTCAATCAGATTAACCACGGCTGCACCGGCAAGTTTTGCATCCTCTTTCTTGTCTTCCGATACCGCAAGCTGAGCGGAACTGTCCGGCAGGCTCATTCCCAGTGCTTCAATCGCAGATGACATGGTGTTGGCGGTGTACATTCCCCCGCATGATCCTGGGCCAGGAATGGCATTTTTTTCAATTTCAGTGAGCTCATCCCTGGACATCTTGCCTGATGCATGGGCACCGACTGCCTCAAAAACAGAAACAATATCCAGGTTTTTTTCTCTTACAATCCCGGGTAAAATCGTACCACCATAAACAAAAATTCCCGGTCTGTTTAAGCGGGCCAGGGCCATTACACAGGCAGGCATATTTTTATCGCATCCACCAATCGCGACGAGTCCATCCATGCCTTCCGCTCCGACAACGGTCTCAATGGAGTCGGCAATAACTTCCCGGGAAACCAGAGAATACCTCATTCCAGGGGTACCCATACTAATCCCATCCGATACCGTAATGGTGCCGAAGGGAACAGCTTTACCACCGGCACCATCCACGCCCTCCACTGATTTTTTCCCCAATTCGTCTAAATGTGAATTACAAGGGGTAACCATACTCCATGCTGAACATACGGCTACCTGGGGCTTGGCAAAATCTTCATCCTCGAAGCCGACTGCTCGTAGCATCGAACGATTGGGGGCACGGTCATCACCATCAACAACGATGGAGGAAAAATTTCGATTACAACTCATTTGTCTAGGATTTGTTTTTCGTTGTGAAAACGGAATAATCTAGTTGGATATAGGGATTAATTTTAAGAATTTTTTCTTCAGTAATTAAACCAAAGAATTTTGAAAAAGAACGAACTAGAAACCCTAAGGCAAGAGATCGATCAAATCGATTCAAATATCGTTACTTTGTTAAATCAGAGGGTGGGAAAGGCTGCTCAGATTGGGAAAATTAAGGAAGATATGGGGGTTGCTCCTTACGATCCTGCACGGGAAGAGCAGGTCTTTCGGAAAATTTCTGAACTTAACCAAGGTCCCATTTTTGAAAACTCATTACGGACCATCTACCGGGAGGTGATCTCTGCTTCCATCGCATTGGAGAAAGATTTAGTCATTGCTTACCTGGGTCCAGAAGCAACCTACACGCATCAAGCAGCGGTGAAGAATTTTGGATCCGGTTTAAAATATAAAGCACTACCTGATATTCCAGATGTATTTAATGCGGTCCAGAAAGCAGACTGTGATTATGGGGTGGTACCTATTGAAAACTCCACTGAGGGTGCGGTGAATAGATCCCTTGATTTACTGGTTGATTCTGATCTTACCATCATTGCTCAGGTTTTTCTTAGGGTTAGGCATTGCCTGTTCAGTTCTTCTACGCTTGAGCAGATCACAGAGGTGCGCTCCAAAGATCAGGCAATTGCTCAGTGTGCAGATTGGTTAAGAGTGAATCTGCCAAACGCCAAGCAGATCCCCGTCTCGAGCACTGCAGAATCTGTCCTTCAGTGCAAAGCTGAGGAAGGTGTGGCTGCGATTGCCGGAGAATTAGCCGGGCGAATATATCAGGTTCCTTTACTGGCTGAGGGTATCCAGGACAGATCTGATAATGTAACCAGGTTTTTGGTCGTGGCTCAGCATGCTTTGCCAAGAAAAGAAGGGGTTACTTATCGTACGAGTCTGGTAATGTCTTTGGCGGACCGGGTAGGAGCATTGGAGGAAGTTCTGAAGGAATTTTCGCAGCGAGGTATCAATCTTTGTAAAATCGAATCCCGGCCCAGCAAAAAGAAAAGTTGGGATTATTTCTTTTTTGTTGATTTCATCGGTCACTCGGAGGACGAGGGAATCCGTCAGGTGATGCAAAATCTTACCAAACTTTGCCCATTCATTCGAAGTCTCGGAAGTTATCCTGAGACCGATCATTGAGCTCAGGGCTGGATACGCCAAAATTTTTTCTTAGAAAAATAGGACCGAAAGATCCTGTTCCTTACGAGAGTTCCTTAGAATCAGGTTTTCGATAAAATCCCGCGTTTCAAGATACTCCTGCTCACATTTAACCGTCCATCTTTTCTTGCCTCTGCGCAGGGATTCACGAAGTCCGGAAACCAGAAGCAATCCCCGCATGGATGATCGGTCCACCGATTCAACAAATGAAAGAGCAGAAGCCCGAACCCACAAAGGGTCCAAGGTGGATTTGCGTGCATTCCAGTGGGCATACTGTAAGTTTCTTTTGTTAGGAAAGTGAAAGCGTACGACTTGGTCGATGCAATGCTCGAAAGACTTTGCAGACATAACTCCACCCTCGTCATTTTGCCGCATAAAGGACAGAGTGCACTGTAATTGCATCGTTTCCTCAGCCGTGGAAACACTCCCGATCACCATGAAGAGGGAGTTTAAGTGCTGCAGTCTGGTATAATCGTCTTTCTTACCCGCCGTTTTCCTCACTCTCTTCCCCACCCAAGTATACAATTTCTTCCGCAAAACGTGAAAATTGCATGAAGTCTTCGTAAAAACTGGCAAACCTAAGCCAGGCAATCGCATCCACTTTCCTCAACCCAAGCATCACTGAGTCAGCAATCGCACGGCTTGGAACCTCACTGTCGAACTCGTTTTCGATTCTGCGAAGAGTTTCGGAAAGAAGCGTATTGATCTGCTCCGCATCAATCGGACGTTTGGCAATAGCTCGCCTGATTCCCATCGCGAGTTTTGTCCGGTCAAACGCTTCTCGTCTGCCATCTCTTTTGACTACGGCCAGGTCTTCGTGTAAGACCTCTTCGATCGTCGAAAACCGATGGCCACACTTTTGGCATTCCCTTCTTCGTCGAGTTGAGGCAACCTTGCCGGCCCGAGTCTCAAGAACTTTAAGATCGTCGCTTGAACACTTAGGACAAAGCATCAGTTTTTACTGAATTCCACATTTTCCACACACACAGTGTTTGTTTAACAATATTGAAGGAAATTCTTCAAGATTATAATTCCGGATTCAGTGGCTAAAGATTCTGGATGGAACTGAACCCCCCAGGTTGGGTGGTCTTTATGCTGTATTCCCATGATTTCTCCATCAGATGTCTCGGCAGTTACTGTAAGCGAGGTGGGCAGGGTGGATGGAGCAAGAAGCAGGGAGTGGTAGCGGGTGGCGGAAAAAGGATTGGGCAAACCTTCAAACAGATTTTCGTTTTGGTGATGAATCGGGGAAGTTTTACCGTGCATGAGCCGGTCTGCTCTAACAATGCTTCCGCCATATGCCTGAGCAATACACTGATGCCCAAGACATACCCCAAGTAAAGGTTTTTTGCCTTCCCATGCTTTTACTGCCGAAAGAGAAATTCCTGCCCGGTCTGGGTCGCAGGGCCCCGGGGAAAGCACAATGCCATCGAAGGGAGAAATATCAATTTCCTCAAGTGATAATTGATTGTTTCTAATGACTTCACAAGCAGCTCCTGATTGCCCAAAATATTGGACAAGGTTATAAGTGAATGAATCGAAATTATCGATTACGAGCAGCTTTTTCATGCGGGGCAACTAAGGGCAATTGTATCCTTGTTTTCTTGATCTCTCCTTGAGGCGCAGGCCATTGAGCCGAATAAACCCTCCGGCATCCTCTGGTTGATAGTCGCTGATATCGCCTTCCATGGATGCTACTTTGTCATCATATAAAGAGTAAGGCGATTTTCTACCCACAGTAGTGATGCTACCTTTGTATAGTTTCAGGCGTACGGTCCCGGTGATTTTTTCCTGACTTTGATCAATCAGGGCTTGAAGAGCTTCCCTTTCGGGAGCAAACCAGAATCCGTAGTAAATAAGCTCGGCATATCTGGGGATCAGAGAATCTCTCAGGTGCATCAAATCCCGGTCCATGCAAAGTGTTTCAAGTTGTCGATGTGCATGCAGCAAAATGGTGCCGCCAGGTGTTTCATAAACGCCACGGCTTTTCATTCCGACAAAACGGTTCTCCACTAGATCGACCCGGCCAATGCCATGAGCCCCAGCGGTTTTATTAAGGGAACCTATGATCGAGGATGGGCTACCAGCCTTGCCATCGATGGCAACGCAATTTCCATTCTCAAATTCTAGTTCAATGTATTGGGCAGTATCTGGTGCTAACTCTGGATCAACTGAAAGTTTGTACATATCACGGTTTTCAGGAGCAGTTGGATCAAACCATGGATCTTCCAAAATACCTGCCTCGTAGGAGATATGCCAAAGATTACGGTCCATGGAGTAAGGCTTGGAGGCACTTGCTTCGACATCAATTTTATGTTCTGCACAGTAAGCGATCATTTCCGAACGACCGGGGAACTGCTGTCTGAATGACTCATCTCTCCAGGGCGCGATAATTTGAAGGTCAGGAGCCAGTGCAGAAAAAGTTAATTCAAAGCGGCACTGGTCATTTCCCTTACCGGTGGCACCGTGAGCCACTGTGTCAGCCTTAAATTCGCGGGCGATTTCAATTTGAGCCTTGGCGATCAGTGGTCTGGCAATGGATGTGCCCAGAAGATATTGCCCCTCATACACCGCATTACCCCGAACCATAGGATAGATATAGTCTTCCGCAAATTCATCGACCAGGTTGAGGGTCCGGTGGGCACTTGCTCCAGTAGCCAAGGCTTTTTCCTCCAGTCCATCCAGTTCTTCTTCCTGACCGACATCCGCACAGTAGGTAATTACTTCTGCTCCGTGATGATTGGCAAACCAATGAACAAGAACGGAGGTATCCAACCCCCCAGAGTAGGCTAATACAAGCTTCATAAATTTAGGCTATTTTAGTGAATGAGATGATAGTTTTGAAAGAATACCCTTTTGCATATGCAGGCGATTTTCTGCTTGGTCAAAGAGAATGGACCGGGGAGAGTCAAGAACCTGTTGGGATACCTCCTCTTGAGGGTGAGCAGGCATACAGTGCATAAATAAGCAGTTAGGCTTAGCGTAGGCAAAGGTACTTTCTGTCACCTGAAAAGGACTCATTAAATTTTTTCTTTGTTTCTGCTCATCTTCACATCCCATGCTGACCCATACATCTGTGTATACCACATCAGCATCTTTAGCACCCTGAGCAGGGTCATCACAAAAACTCCATGTGGGAGTAAGGTTGTATTCACTTAGCAGATTGGAGATTTCCTGATGGGGTTGGAATTCAGAAGGTCCACATAGCGTAATTTCCATTTCCAGCAGTGCTCCAATGAGAATCCATGAATTTGCCATATTGCAGGCAGTATCTCCAAAAAAGGAAAGTTTCTTACCCCGCAAACCAGAAAAAGGATTTTCATCATCTCCCAGTTTCTCGAGGATCGTCATACAATCTGCATAAATCTGGCAAGGGTGTAAAAAATCAGTCAGTGCATTGATGACTGGCACACCGGAAAAGCGGGCGTACTCCTCAATGATTTCATGTCCGTGGGCACGAATGATCAAGCCATCAAGGTAGCGGGAAAGCACCTGAGCGGTGTCCGCAATACTTTCGCCCCGCCCGATTTGTGTGCTCGACTGATCGAGAAAAAGAGACTTTCCTCCAAGTTCGTTGATCCCCACTTCAAACGAAACCCTCGTACGTGTGCTGTTTTTGAAGAACAAAAGTCCCCAGGTTTGTCCCGCTAATTCGATCGATGGCCGCTGTTTTCGGTTTTTCTTGAAAGCAAACGCATTCCGAAAAACCTCTTGAATTTGTTGAGGAGTAAAATCGTTTTCTCTTAAAAAATGTTGCATAATCAAATCGTCATTTTGGATTCCACTCAGATACGCATTGATGAATCATCGACAATGCATCATCCAGCTCCTTTTCCAGCACAGTTAGGGGGGGCAATAAACGAATAACATTTCCCGATGCCCCAACGGTAAGGAGCCCCCTTTCCCTGAGAATTTTGATCAAAGGACCTGGGTCATCTCTGCAAACAATTCCCAGCATCAGTCCTCTGCCCCTAATTTCGAGGAGATGATTCGGGAAATCCTGGCAAAGCTTAATTAGGGAATCCTTGAATCGGTTGCCTAGCTCTTTGCTTCTAGCAATGAGGTTTTCCTGCTCAATAACATCCAAAACTGCGTGAGCCGCTGCACAGGCAAGGGGAGAACCTCCAAAAGTGGTGCCATGCGTGCCCGGGGTGAAGACTTCCTCATATTTTTCTTCCACCCAGATTGCCCCTATTGGAAAGCCTCCTCCTAATCCCTTAGCCATTGCCACCGCATCGGGGAGAATCCCCGATTTCTGAAATCCTAAAAATTCCCCGGTCCTGCCAAATCCTGCCTGTACTTCATCTAATAGAAGGAGGAGCTTTTCTGTTGAACATAATTCACGAAGTGATTGCAAAAAGGAATCTTCTGCCTCGAAAATCCCACCTTCTCCCTGAATGGATTCGATTAAAACCGCACCAGTTTGATCATCGATTAAATCTTTGAAGGTTTCGATTTTATTTAATTGGGCAAAAGTAAAAGTGGAAAGTAAGGGTTCAAATCCCTTGCGGTACTTGGAGGAATGGGTAGCGGAAAGAGCCCCCATTGTTCTTCCATGAAAACCGTTTTCTGCACCGATAATGCTGAATTTATGTAAATTATTTGATTCCGAATTTGAGGCATGGAGCCTGGATAGTTTGATCAATGCTTCGTTTGCTTCAGCCCCACTATTACAAAAGAGAATTTTCCCTGGACCAATTTCTTTAACCAGTCGCTCCGCCAATTTTACCTGTAAGGAAATGGAATAGAGGTTCGAGCAATGAACAAGTTTCCTGGCTTGCTCGGAAACTTGTTCCACCCAGTGCGGGTGGCTGTGCCCGATATTGGTCACGGCAATGCCGGAAGTAAAATCGAGATATTGATTGCCGTCCGAATCCCAGAGATTGGTTCCTTTCCCATGAGTTATCTCAAGGCTGGGGTGGGGGTAGTTGCCAATGAGGTAACGGCTATGTTCCGCAAATTTCATTACCTATCCTTTGACGATCTCCGTGCCAATTCCCTGGTCGGTGAAAATTTCGAGCAGAATGCTGTGGGGTAAGCGTCCGTCGATGAAATGGACGCGATTAACACCACTGTTGATCGCCTGCACAGCACTGTTTACTTTGGGAAGCATGCCTGCTGAGATTACCCCTTCCTCTTTAAGCGGATTAACCTGATTGCAGGCTAGGCTTGAAAGAAGAGAGGTCGGGTCAGTTGGGTCTTTCAGAAGCCCGGGTACATCGGACAAATATACCAGCCTTCGGGCACCCAGGGCGATGGCAACTTCTGCAGCCGCAGAATCAGCATTGATATTGTAGCACTGTCCCGTTTGGTCGGTGGCAGTGGAAGAGAGGATGGGCATCCTGCCCTTATCGAGAGCATCCAAAATTTTTCTATCATCGACCGAGCTGATCTCCCCCACAAACCCTAGGTCATGAGTGGATTTAATTTTTTTACAACTTAACAGATTCTTGCCCGGTAATCTTTCAACTTCGCAATCATGCTCAGCAACAAAATCTGCAACTTCATGGTTTACTGTTTGGTTAAGGACTTCGTCGACCACTTCGATGGACTGCTCGTCAGTGACCCGTAGTCCGTCGATAAATTTGGGCTCAATTCCTCTTCTCTCCAACTCGCGGGAAATGGCTTTCCCGCCACCATGTACCACCACCACTTTTATGCCGACAAAATGTAGAAAAACCAAATCTTTCGCCACACCGGAACGCACCAATGGATCAGGGGAATCCATAAAGCTTCCGCCATATTTGACCACAAAAATCGATCCCCGGAATTGACGGACATACGGGAGTGCTTCCATCAAGATTTTGGCTTTTTCCTGACTCTCCCCGTAATCAATCATTTTTATTCGCTTTTGTTGAAGGAAACATAGGCCTCACTTAAATCGTTACTCCATATTTCCTCTGATGCAGAGCCCTGATTTAGGTTGAGCCGGATAAGGAAACTTTTCTTGGACACAATTTCTTTCCATTGTGATTTATTCCCTACCTGAGGAACCCCACTAAGTAGAGCTGGAATAGAATCATAAAACAAATCAATATTCTGGAACTGAATGCCTGCTTTAGCATACCCCGCGGCATCAATAATCCGACCCCAGTTTGGATCTGAGCCAAACCAGGAACTTTTTACCAGCAATGAGTTGGCAATCGCTCTGGCAATCTTTTCGGCACCATCGACATCTTTTGCACCCTCAACTAAAACCCGTACAAATTTAGTAACTTTTTCACCATCGGACACGCACTTGCGGGCTAAGCATGAGCAAATCTTTTCCAAAGCGTCAATAAACGCTTCCTGAGTCTTTTTGGGCTCTTTTTCTATATCCACGCCAGTCGACCCGTTGGTTAAAAATAACACACTGTCATTTGTGCTCATATCCCCATCGATTGTGATGCGGTTAAACGATTTCGCAACTGCCCTGGAGAGATGAGTCTGCATAAAGGAGGGTGAAACCGAGGCATCCGAACATATAAAGGCGAGCATGGTTGCCATATCCGGTTGAATCATACCTGCTCCCTTGACTACACCACCGATGGTTACGGTCACGCCAGAAGAAGTTTCGATCTTTGCTGAGCAGGACTTGGTGCAGGTGTCCGAGGTAAGAATAGCCTCTTGAAAGGCTTCTCCGCCATCGAGTTCGTCAAGAACATCATTGCAGGCATCCCCAATACCAGCGGTGATTTTGCTCATGGGCAACGGTACACCAATTCTACCAGTTGAGCACACCAATACCTGATCTGGTTTAATTTTAAGGTGCCTTGCCGTTTCAGATAGCATTTTTTTTGCATCCAATTCTCCTTGTGTTCCCGTACAGGCATTGGCATTCCCACTATTTGCAACGATCGCATGAAAAGAATTACCGGATTTTTTTAAGATTTCCTGACAGAGAGTAACTGGTGCAGCTTTGATATCGTTGGTGGTGAAAACACCTGCTGCATGACAAGGATGGGGAGAATAAATAACTCCAAGATCAAGCTTGCCGTTGTGATTCCCTTTAACATCACAGTGGACCCCGGATGCAAAGAATCCCCTTGCCTCAGTGACGCCATCACAATCCTCAAAAAACCTCATAGCAAACCCGTATCCTCAGCAATTCCGAGGCAAAGATTTAGTGATTGTACAGCCTGGCCTCCCGCACCTTTGATTAAATTGTCTTCCGCAGAGCAAATAATGTATTTGTTCGTCCGTGGATCCACACTCACATTAAGATCAATCCGGTTTGTCCCGACCACATCAGCAACATCTGGTTGTTTTCCTTCCTCGAGAATGTTGACAAAAACTCGTCCATTGTAAAATTTTTCCCATGATTGTAGGATCAAGTCCCGCGAGAGCCTTCCTTTCGGTTTTACAGTAATTGTCGAACATATCCCCCGGTTCATGGGAGCCAAATGGGGAATGAAAGAAATGATTACTTTCTCGCCGGCGAATAAGGAAAGTTGCTCTTCAATTTCAGACAGGTGCCTATGCTTGGGAATCCCATAAGAGCCAGCGCTTTCATTTCTTTCACAAAAAAGAAGTCTTTCAGATGCAGACTTTCCTGCACCGCTGATGCCGCTTATGCAATTGGCGGTAATATCTTCAATTTCGATAAGATCGTCTTGAAGCAGAGGACAAAGGGGAATCAGGATACTGGTTGGATAGCATCCTGGAGATGCAATCAGGGGAGTGGTTTCCCAATTGAAGGAATGAATCTCGGGTAAGCCATATTGTGCTTTTTTTAGCCATTCCGAAGAGGGATGTTTGGCATCATAAAACTCCTCATAAGTGTCTGGATTGTTAAGCCTGAAATCCGCAGACAAATCGATGACCTTTTTTCCGGCTTCCAACAGTGGAAGGGCGAAAGAGGCGGCGGTTCCATGGGGCAGGGCGAGAAAAAACACCTCACATTCGGAGTTTGTGAGTTCATTAATGGTCGGATTGGTGAAGGTTAAATCCCGTGCACGGTGTGCAATTTTAGGAATTACTTCACCCACCTTTCTTCCTTCATTCTGCCGGGAGGTGACAGTAACTAACTCTACGCTGGGGTGTTGAATGAGTAACTCAACCAAAACCTGACCAGAGTATCCCGAAGCTCCAATGATACAAGTTTTCATAAGTTAAAATTTTGCTTAGGTGTGTAAAAAACAAACCCCTCGGTATAAATTCCGAAGGGTTGTTTGAAAAACTGTTGGTGAGTGTTTCTTTATCTCTTCGAAAATTGGAAGCGTTTGCGTGCTCCTGGACGGCCTGCTTTTTTACGCTCAATTTTTCTTGGGTCGCGTCGCAGATGCCCAGCTTTCTTTAGAGTGGTACGAAGTTCACTATCCATTTTTTCGAGGGCTCTGGATAAACCATGGCGGATCGCACCTGCTTGCCCTGTGCCGCCACCACCGTTCACATTGACGGTGATATCAAGCTGCCCGTTTTTTTCAACCGTGACCAATGGGCCGATGACTGCCTTACGTTGCTGTTCAGTTGAGCAATATTCATCGTACTCACGATTGTTGATCACAAATTTTCCAGTGCCAGGCTTGATTCGAACTCTGGCAGTGCTTGTCTTACGACGGCCAGTGGCAATAAATTCTTCGGTTTTCTTACTCATGATAAAAAGTTAGAGGGCAAGAGGGGAGGGTTGTTGAGCGGAATGAGGATGCTCTTCGCCACTGTAAACGCGAAGTTTCTTCAGCATCTGACTGGCGAGTTTGTTTTTGGGAAGCATGCCTTTTACCGCATTGGTGATGATGAACTCGGGTCTTTTTTCGCGAAAATCCGCTACACTGCGGTATTTCTCATTTCCCATGTACCCGGAGTAAAACATATATTTTTTATCTTCTTCCTTGGAACCAGTGAGTTTAACTTTGTCCGCATTAACAACGATTACAAAGTCTCCAGTGTCAACATGGGGAGTATAAATAGCTTTGTCGCGACCACGCAAAGTGTTGGCGATTTTAACTGCAAGACGACCAAGGATTTGGTCTTTGGCATCAACGATCTTCCACCCAGGGGTGACATTCTCTTTTTTGGCTACAGTAGTCTTCATCGAAATTTTTGAAAAAAGGATGATAATGAACTACACTAAAGACTTCGTCAACTGCGCAATTAGTCGAATAAAAAGCCGAAGAGTGAGCCTAAAACTGGCCAGCACCAAGGTCTTTTAAAGTTTGGTTGTAGAATTTTTGACCATACCCCATAACCCTGTCCGTATTATCAAAAACAACTGGCATGTAGTTTAGTTCAACATTTTTATCGGCGAGGAAGCCATCGGTCTCTCCTTTGCGGATTTTGTATCTCCAGACGCTACCCCACTCGTAGCCTTCGACATAATTGGCAACTCCTGCAAGGTTGTAAACCTGTCCCTTCGTCATTCCGTTGGATAGTCCCATCAAGCTTTGGATATTGTCCTCTACCTTGCGGTCTACCGCCTCTGCCTGCTTTTTCGCTTGCGTACAACCCAATGAGAAAATGCATAGCATTGCGAAGCACAACAAATTTAAAAAACTTAAGTGAGATTTATTTACACTCATGGAAGTTTTATAATCTTTGATATTTATGCTCGGCAATCACTTTTTGAAGAACCAAAAGATGGAAGTTCAAAAGAAGTGGCTTGAGTTTGAGAGGAAATCTAGGAATCAGAGGTAATTTTCTCGAGCAACTGGAAATTCCGGGAAATCATTTCCCTGGGATCATCCATTAAATTTGCAGAAGCAAGAGCATTGTCCACCAACTGGTTCGCAACAAGAAGGGCAGTGGGCTCATCTTTTTGGTGCAGCTCAAACAACCCTTTAACAATGGAATGTCTTGGGTTGATTTGCATTTTGACCGTGGGAGGGGGTAATTCATCATCAGGCCCCTGCATCATTTTCATAATTCTTCTTGCTGATGCCCCACCCATGCCGTCGGAACCAACCACGCAAACAGGGCTGTCAATTAGGCGCTCCCCGGTTTCGACCTCAGATACTCTATCTTTGAGAGAGTCCTTGAGCCATTTGCAGATTTTTTTAACCGCTTTTTTGTCGAGTGAATCTTCTTTGTGCTCCTGGTCGAGCTTATCAAGTTTTAACTCTTCTGAATCTGCAGAAATGATCTTTTTCTCTTTAAATTCCCTGACAGACTGCATGACATACTCGTCCACAGGCTCGGTAAGAAGCAATACTTCAAATCCTCTTGCCTTCAGGGCTTCCAGATAAGGTCCTGACTCTATAGATTTTCGACTTTTGCCAAACAGAAAGAGAATTTCCTTCTGGTCTGATGCCATTCGGTCAATATACGCATCCAATCCAGTGAGTTCACCATTTTCAAGTGCCGTGGATTCAAAGCGTAAAAGCTTGGCCAAGTCTTCCTTGTAAGTGAAATCTGTGGCAACGCCTTCTTTGATCAGTGCTCCAAACTCATTCCAGAACTCAAGGTATTGTTTTTCCTCTTTTTTGGACTGATCGTTAAGGAACTTGATAAACCTCTT
The DNA here is from genome assembly GCA_038136415.1 of Opitutales bacterium. GTDB lineage: Bacteria > Verrucomicrobiota > Verrucomicrobiia > Opitutales > Seribacteraceae > Chordibacter. The sequence continues at coordinate 10,377 of JAYPZT010000005.1, read as the reverse complement.
GGTGAGCACCTGACTTAACTTCCTCAGAAGTTCACTGTCCTGCATTGTTTCACGGGAAACATTGAGCGGTAAGTCTGAGCTGTCGACTACGCCCTTAAGGAACCTGAGCCACTCAGGGAAAAGGCCCTTGGGTTCGGCATCGATCAGTACTTTGCGGCAATGGAGAGCGACCTTGTTTTCATTCCTGAACATCCCCATTTTTTCCATATTTCTTTTGGGGACAAAAAGAAGGGAATTGATTTCCAATGGTGCGTCTGCTGAAAAGTGCATCCTCATCAAGGGAGCTTCATAATCATTGGACTGGAATTTATAAAATTCCTCGTATTCCTCATCCGTTATGTCGTTCTTTGAGCGCATCCAGATGGCATCCACAGTGTTTACCTTGTTTCCGTTTACGGACACAGGGAATTGAACGAACGCAGAGTACTTTTTGACGATGTCCTTAATTTTGTCTTCCTTTGCGAATTCTTTGAAATCTTCCTTCAATTTGATCACAATCTTTGTTCCACGTCTTTGACCATCCACTTCCTCAATCTCGTAGGATCCTCCACCATCGCTTTTCCAGCAGAAGCCGGAACCGTCCTGCTGCCAGGCGCGAGTGAAAACTTCAACTTGTTCCGAAACCATGAATACGCTGTAAAAGCCAACGCCAAATTTTCCGATCAAAGCATCATTTTTTTCTCCATCCTGTTTTAATGCCTCCATGAATTCTTTGGAGCCTGAATGAGCAATAGTTCCAAGGTTCTTGATGAGCTCCTCCTCACTCATGCCAATGCCAAAGTCTTGAATGATTAATTGGTTGGCTGAATCATCCGTTGAGATCGAAACCTCCAGTTCAAGATTGTCATCAAAAATATCTTTTTCGGTGAGCTGAGTTTGCCTTAGTTTTTCAAGGGCATCCGAGGCGTTGGAGATGAGTTCCCGTACAAAGATTTCCTTATCTTTGTAAAGAGAGTTGACCACAATATCGAGAACCTGCTTGGTCTCGGCTTGAAATTCATGGGAGGTTGTTTTGCTCATAATTAAAAAAAACGGAATATATTGGAGAACTGCTGGTTCTATTCAAGATTGAAGTTAGCTTTGCGGACTCGGTTTTTCGTCTCTTTGGAATTTTTTTCTAAAATGCTGGTATGCATGGTTAATCTCTTTTGCCTTGGCTTCAGCGATCTCTTTGATTTCAGGACCCATGTCTCCAACTTTATCTGGATGGTATTGGGCGATGACCCTTCTGTAAGTTGATTTTATTTTTGAGAAATCCTTGGCTTCATCCTGCGTGAGTCCAAGCACTTGAGCATGTTTGATATCCTCTGCGAATAGAATGGGTTCAGGATTACTGGAAGTGGTGCTCTCTCTATCTGCTGCAGAATTTTGCTCAGTGGCTTTATTTTCGATTTGTTGAGGAGACTGGTCATCGCTGTTGACATGAGAATCTCTTTTTTTCCGGCTATGTTTTTCATCATGTGGAGACTTATCATGGGCAGGTCGATTGTCCTTGGTGATAACCAGTTTATCCAACTGCCAGAGGCAGAAAATAAATAGGAGGAAAAATATTATCTGGGAAAGGGGAAGGAGCTTCTTGGTGACAAAATTAGGTGAACTTCCAGTGATAGATCTCCATCCACTCCAATCATGATAGAAGTGGTGTAGGGACCGGCTGAAATAATCGGCTGCGAACCAGCAAAGTAAAACCGCGATGGTAAACCAGATAATCCTTTCTGCCCAACTTCGAGGCATTTTCTAATTCCAGGGGGTGGGCAGTTGACCGGAACAGGTTTTGTACAGGTAAAGCAGAATGCCTCCGACAATGATTAAAAGCCACTTCTTGGTTTTGGTCGGTTTTTCCACTTATAAAAATAAAAAGACTGGTGGTAGGGGTCGGATTCGAACCGACGAACGCACGAAGCGGGCGGATTTACAGTCCGCATCCTTTAGCCACTTGGATACCCTACCAGCAAAGGAATGCGTCATTATGAACTACGGCATGATGCTGGCAAGACGATAGTCTGCCCACCTTGAAATTTACGCACTTGCTCGCCAATTTTAAATGAGCAGAATTGTTTTCTATGAAACTAGAGCGGGGGAAACTGGTAGTCGGGCTAACGGGAGGTATAGCTTCCGGGAAATCCACTGCTCTTAAGTTTTTCTCGGATCTTGGTTGGGCGACTCTCTCAGTTGATTCCATCGCAAATAATATTTTACAGACTGACCAAATTATTATCTCACAACTTGTTGAGCATTTTGGTGATTCAATCATCAAAAGTTGCGGAAATATTGACAAGGAAGCCCTGGGTGGGATAATCTTCGAAGAGAATGCAGAGAGAAATTGGCTGGAAGCCTTACTTCATCCTCTGATTCGCTCAAAATGGATTTCTTTTGTTCATTCCTGTCCTGATAATAAATGCATTATTGAGCTCCCCTTACTTTTTGAAAATAACCTACAGCATCATTTTAATATAGTTCTTTCCGTTTATTCGCCCCCGTCCACAACCATTTCAAGACTATCTCAGCGAGGGTTGAGCTCTGAGCAGTCAAGTGCCAGAATGAATGCACAACTCCCGATCAAGCAGAAATCTGATTTGGCTGACTATATCTTATGGGGGGGCGGTTCCCCAAAATTTTTAAACTGCCAAATAAACCAATTCTTAGAATCGTTTTCTAATCTCAGTTAGTACGCAAAGCTTAATTTATTATGCCCCCAAGAAAAAAGACTACTTCCTCTGAAGCCGAATCTTCTCCTTCTGAGGATTCCAATAACCATGTGACTGAACAAACAGAGCCAGAGTCTGCCTCCCCTGCCTCTAATGTTGGCGAACAACAACTTTTCTTCAGTACTGATGGGGATGAGCCTGATCAGGAAAGACCGAATCCTTACGATCAAGCAGATCAGAACCAAGAGAAATCTTCCGGTTCGCCTGTTGCTTCAAGCAATGAAGATAAGGCAGAGAGCAATGCGGGAGGTCAGCGCCCTAACGCAAATGGGGCACCCCAAGGTGGACATCCACCCCGACAGCAGGCTGGCAATAAGAAGCAAAATTGGCAGGACCGGAAAAGACAAAAGAATAAACAGCGTTCCAAGTTTAAGCGTCCAAGAAAACTACCCTATGAGGAAACTGAAACCCGTCCGCTCGAAGTTGGCCTACTTTTGGAGGCAGAATCCCTACAGTCTGAAGAATCAATCAACGAACTTGCATCGGCTTTCGCGAGTTGTGCTGATGCCATTGATTTGGATGAATTTGTCGTCCTGAGCCAGCTTGATCTCAAAGAAAAAATAGCCGCACTTGATTTTGATCTTACTTTGCCGCCAGCTCCAGTCCGGGAGGAGCTTATTGATATTCTTCTCGATGCCTGTTTGAAAGAGGGGAAAAAGGTGTCGCTTTCTGGAATTATTCAAATCATGGAGGATGGACATGGCTTTCTTCTTCAAGAAAAAGAAGATTACCGGCTCAAATCTCAGAGTGTGTTTATTCCTCAGGTTTTAGTTCAGAAGAATGGCTTGAAAACCGGACAAAGTGTAAAGGGTATCATACGGGCCAAGATGGAGGAATCCTCCTGTCCGGTGATGCTGGAAGTTGTTGAGGTGATGGGTGGTTCGCCCGAGGATGCCACGCGGGTAACTCCTTTCACTGAGCTAGTCCCTTATTATCCGCTTGAGAGAATGTACCTTGAAACTCATGAAGAAGTGGAATGGGACAATGTTTCCATGAGGGTGGTGGATCTTGTTTCTCCTGTGGGGTTTGGGCAGCGTGGACTGATTGTTGCCCCTCCGAGAACGGGTAAAACAGTCCTGCAACAGGCGATCGCCCGGGCTCTTCGTCAGAATAATCCCAAAGCACATTTGATCGTTTTACTGGTGGATGAACGTCCCGAGGAGGTCACTGATTTTCGCCGTCAGGTGCCGGATGCAGAGGTCATTGCATCCACCTTTGATGAAAGTGCTGAGAGTCATGTCCATGCTGCGGAAATTGTTATCGAGAAAGCAAGGCGTATGGTAGAGCATAATCACGATGTTGTCATTTTGCTCGACTCCATAACCAGACTTGCCAGGGCATACAATACAACTATGCCAAATAGCGGAAAAATTCTCAGTGGAGGAGTTGAGGCAACTGCTCTGCAACGGCCCAAACGATTCTTTGGTTCTGCCAGAAACATCGAGGGCGGTGGCAGTCTTACCATTCTTGGTACTGCCTTGGTGGAAACTGGCAGTAAGATGGACGAAGTCATTTTTGAAGAGTTCAAAGGCACGGGAAATATGGAACTTCATTTGGATCGTGAGCTTTCCAATAAAAGAATTTTCCCTGCCCTTGATTTTGAGAAAAGTGGAACCCGCAAGGAAGAACTTCTTTATCATCCAGATGAGTTGAATAAAATTTACTCATTGAGACGGTCTATGAAGGGAGTGCCACCTGCCGAAGCCATGGAGATGTTTATCCAGAGAGTTCGTAAGACAAAGAATAATCCTGAATTTCTCATGGGGCTTGGTCGTTAATACGGTCGATTGTAACTTGATTGATAGGAAAATGATGGGCATTCTGATTTGTGCCCAATGAACGCAACCGAAGAATTCCTTATTGAAGCTTTTAAAGAGCAGGGATTGCTCTCGGAAGAATTGCTTCAAAATTTTTTGGATGAGGTGAATTCTCTGGAACCCTCCCAATCCTCGGGGGATGCTGGTCTGGATTTAATTAATATTGCGTCGAAGAATCTTGGTTTATCCAAAGAAGAAATAACCACTTTTCTCGCTGGGGAACTGGGGATGCAGATCATTGATCTTTCGCAAATTAGTCCTCCCGATGAAATCCTTTCCCTTCTATCCCCTGAACTTGCCAGGCAATATGAGGCCATTCCCATTGGAGATAATGGATCCAGCATAGATTTGATTCTAGGGAATCCAGTTGATCAGGATGGTATCGAGGATCTTGCTCATGTATTGGGACGATCGATCAATCCTTGGGTTGCCTGTCGCGAAGACATACTGGCACTGATTAATCAAATCTATGGGGTAGCGGAGAGTGAAAAGGAGCAGAACTTTCTTGAGGGACTGAATGATCAGAATGTTCAGATTGGAGATGGGGACATGGGGCAGGTCAGTGAGGAGGATGCACCTATCATCAAATATGTTCACTCCTTGATCAAAGATGCCCTGGAAATGCGGGCATCTGATATTCACATGGAGCCCCTTGAGAAAAAATTCCGTATTCGCTACAGGATTGACGGCAAATTGCAGGAGCAGCAGGACCCCCCCAAGAGATTGCAACCATCCATCATTTCAAGAACCAAGCTGATGGCCAATGTAAGTTTGGCAGAAAAGAGGGTGCCCTTGGATGGTCGTATCAATGTTCAGGTTGGGGAAAAAGTTATTGATTTGCGGGTTTCCACCCTTCCCACAGTTCATGGGGAGAGCATTGTTATGCGGATTCTCGACAAGGAAAGCTTAAGCCTGGGTTTGCCTCAGCTTGGTTTTTTCTCTGACGATCAATCTGTGTTTGAGAAAGTGATCAATATGCCGGATGGCATCTTTTTGGTTACCGGACCAACGGGTTCTGGTAAATCTACCACTTTATATTCCGCTCTTAATACAATCAATAAGCCTGACCGGAAAATTATTACGGTTGAGGATCCGGTGGAATATGAAGTGCCCGGTATCAATCAGGTGCAGGTGCGTTCTGATGTGGGAATGACGTTTTCGGCGGCATTACGGGCAATGCTTCGGCAGGCCCCCAATATTGTTATGGTGGGGGAGATCCGGGATTTGGAAACGGCTGAAATTGCGATCAACGCTTCGCTTACTGGTCATATGGTTTTCAGTACCCTGCACACCAACGATGCCCCAAGTGCCGTTTCCCGTCTCATTGATATGGGAGTGAAACCCTTCTTGGTTTCGGCTTCCTTGCGGGCGGCTCTCGCCCAGCGGTTAGTCAGGTCAATCTGTCAGAATTGCAAACAGCCTTATCAACCCAGTCAAAGTGAGTTAAGCGTGCTCGGTCTTACGGCTGAACAAGCGGAGGGAGCATCCTTCATGCGTGGCGAAGGGTGCCCGAAGTGTGGTGACAAAGGATATCGGGGAAGAAAAGGAGTTTTTGAAATCTTTGTGGTCAACCAGGAGCTTGAGGAGATGATTTATAACAATGTAAGCATTGTTGAGCTGCGCAAAAAAGCCCGGGAAATGGGTATGCGATCCATGCGAGAGGATGGATACCGAAAAGTGATGGCCGGTGTAACAACTTTGGACGAGGTGCTTATGGTTACAACAGAGGAGGAATAGAATCGTGCTTTTTGTTGATTACAATTCTACCATTCGTGACCTTTTCCGGGAAGTTGAGGGAGTTTCTCAGCATGGGATTGAGGAATTGTTTGATCAGGATGTGGTGGAAGGTAGACGCTCTTATGCGGAAGCACTGATTGAGGCCGGGATTGCGACCCGGGAGGATATTCTCAGTCTCATCTCCCAATATTTGGGCTATGAGTTGCAGGAGGGGGAAGTCGCCGAGATCGATGCTGATATTCTTGCGATGCTTCCTGCGGAGACCGCCAGGCAATATGGTGCAGTTCCTCTGTATGCATCGGAGGAAGGTATTCATCTTCTTGTTTCAGACCCCTTCAATTCTTCTATTATTGATGATCTTACCTTTGCCCTGAACACGGGAATTGAGCTGATTGTTTGTGATCCTAATCAGGTAACTTCACTGATTGAAAAATATTATGGAACTGATGGAGGTTCCCTTACTGAACTTTACGATGGTGAAGGAGGCTTTGAACAGTTTGATGGACTGGATGAAGAAAATGAAGCCGATTTGGTGGACGCTGCCAACGACACTCCTATTGTCCGCTTTGTGAACCTGGTTCTTCAGCAAGCGATCCGGGCCCAGGCATCTGATATTCATTTTGAGCCCTTTGAGGATGAATTCCGTATTCGTTACCGTGTGGATGGTGCCTTGTATGAGATGTCACCTCCGCCCAAGAGCTTGGCTTTGCCTGTCATTTCCAGAGTGAAAGTGATTTCCGAACTGAATATTGCTGAGCACAGAATTCCTCAGGATGGCAGAATTAAAATGACAATTGAGGGTAGGGCAGTCGATCTGCGTGTTTCCACCTTGCCTACTCAGTTCGGCGAGAGCGTGGTGTTGCGGGTCCTGGATAAATCAGCGGTTAATTTGGATTTGGACAATCTCGGATTGCCCGAAAATGTGAAGACTGGAATTCGTGGTGCGGTTCGTCGCCCCAATGGTATCTTTATTGTAACAGGTCCAACAGGTTCAGGGAAAACCACCACACTGTACAGTGCCTTGCGTGAGGTAAATGAGATCGATACCAAAATTTTAACCGCAGAGGATCCGGTTGAGTATGAAATCGAAGGAATCATGCAGGTTCCGGTGAATCATCAGGTTGGACTTGATTTTGCTCGTGCTCTACGGGCTTTTCTTCGGCAGGATCCGGATAAAATCATGGTGGGGGAAATCCGGGATATTGAGACCGCCCGGATTGCGGTGCAGGCATCCCTCACTGGCCATGTTGTGCTCAGTACTTTGCATACAAATGATGCCCCTGGTGCGGTTACCCGATTAGTTGATATGGGTCTCCAGCCCTTTTTGTTGTCTGCATCTCTTGAGTTTGTGCTTGCTCAGCGCTTGGTGCGTAAAATCTGCAATAAATGTATCCAACCCTTTGATCCTAAAAATGAAATGCTCGCAAACCTGGGGGTTGAGAGAAAAGATTTAGGAGACCGGCAGTTTTATTTTGGAGCAGGCTGCGAGGAATGCAATAATTCCGGATACCGTGGGCGTACCGGGCTTTTCGAGATGATTAAAGTGAATGACAGCTTTCGGGAAATGATTAATTCCGGGGCGGCTACCTTAGTACTCCGCCAAAAAGCGATTGAGCAAGGCATGCGAACTTTGAGAGAGGATGGACTTCGGTCGATCTTTGATGGAGAAACCACGGTCGAGGAAGTCTTGAAATATACCTAAGAACACCTCATGCTTTTCCTTTAAATGGCTATTTTCAAATATGTTGCTGCAGACCAGTCTGGTAACCAGGTGGATGGTACCTTCGAGGCTGCTGATGAGCAGGATGCCCGTAATATTCTTAGCCAGTATAATTTAACACCTTCACAATTGTCTCAGGTTGGTGCAGTTGCAAAAGCTCCTGTTCCCGATGTCTACCAAGCATCCGCCAAACAGGCTGCGGTCGACCCTCCAAAGTCAGCGGAGCCAGAAAAAAAGAAAGCCAAGAAAGCTCCCAAAAAAAAGAAAAAGAGTATTCTGGCTCTGGAAATTGGTGGCGGTCCGACCAGTGAGGATGTCTCCATTTTTACCCGGCAAATGTCCACCTTGATTCAGGCAGGCTTGCCCCTTCTGCGAAGTCTCGAGGTTATGATCAAGCAGCAGGAAAAAAAGCCGAAGTTTAAATCCATGCTCGAAGCGGTTGCGGAACGGGTATCATCGGGCGGAACTCTTTCGGATGGTCTTGCCATGTACCCGAAGACTTTTGACAAACTCTATGTCAATATGGTCAAGGCTGGGGAAGCGGGTGGGGTGCTGGATCTTGTACTGGACCGGCTTGCCCAATTTCAGGAGAAGTCCATCCGTACGATTAAGAAAGTGAAGTCCGCCATGATTTACCCCAGTGTAATCATGTTTGTGGCTGTTGCAATTGTTACACTTTTGATGATGGTGGTGGTCCCTCAGTTCCAGCAAATCTTTGAGCAGATGCTTCGCGGAGCTGCACTTCCTGGTCCTACTCAAATCGTTGTTGGGATAAGTGATATGTTTGCATCCCATCCGGTTTTGGTTCTTGGGGGAATGGGTGGATTTGTTGGTGGTATTTTTCTTTTCAAAAAAACCAAAGTGGGAGCAAAATCCTTCGACTGGCTCGGTTTAAATGTTCCGGTGGTTAAGGAAGTGGTCAGTAAATCAAATATCTCCCGAATCACCCGCACATTCGGTACCTTGCTCAGCAGTGGGGTTCCTATTTTGCAGGCTTTGCAGATTACCGGAGACACCCTTACCAATGTCTTTTTTATCAAGGCGATGAATAATATCCACAACTCCGTCCGGGATGGTGAGTCAATGGCGGTTCAGATGGATCGTGAACCGGTATTCCCGACCATGGTTACCAGTATGGTGGAGATTGGGGAGGAGACCGGGGAGCTTCCTGATATGCTTACCCGGATCGCGGATAATTATGATGAAGATGTGGACAACGCGGTTGCTGGGGTTACTTCCCTGATTGAGCCGGTGATGATCGTTTTCCTCGCGGTAGTGGTAGGATTTATTGTGATCGCATTATTTCTTCCGATTGTCGCGATCATAGAAACAATCGGTAAGTAAGCACACAAGGTCAGTCGCCTTTTTGTGCTTTCTTCCACATTTCGAGTTGCGCTGGATCAGCGGTTTCTTCCCACCCATCGATCACTCTTTTCAGTGCTTTTTCTCTGAGCTCTTCATCTTGAATAGAATTTGCCCACCCAGCGGCACCTTCCGGATCCTGCAGCCGTATCCGGTTTACAAACTCATTGATGGCCAAATCAGAATTCGCAGAGCTTGGTAGTTGATTGATCCATTCAGCAGTGGCCACGGGGTCTTTGATCGCCCAACGATTTGCCAACGCACGCATAGCAAAGGTCTTCTGATGACTTTCTTCCAAATTATTTACCCACTGGGCAGCTTCCTCTGGGCTCTGGCTGACCCAATGAGTAATCACATTTTCCATTACTCTTTCCGCGGCTGGTTCATTTTGCATGGTACTTGCCCATGCCGCGGTTGCCTGAAGATCTCGCTTGGCAAGATTTGCCCCAACTTGGCCAACTATGGTCTCTCGCATTCTTGAGTCATCATCAGGATAACTCTCAGCCCAACGAACGGCATCCTCGATACTTCCTTTGGAGTATTCTTGAGCAAGGAAAGTGGAAGCCTGCCATCGGGCGGATCCACTGGGCAAACTCTTCATCAATGCATCAGCGTTCTGCAGGTTGGTCTCAGCCAATCCTTTGACAATACCAACCAGTAGTGGATTGTTTCCATCTGCATTGTCTGGATGATTTTTTTCTGCCCATGCAATCGCCGCCTCAGAGTCACGGATTGCCCAACCGGCCAGAGCCTCAGATACCCCAAACCTTCTCTCGCTCTTGGCGTCCAGTGAATTAGAAGCATAAGCGAGTGCACCCTCCGGATCAAAATTTGCCCAACTACGCATCAGCAGTTTCATTTCCAGATGCCTGCCATATCCACCCGGCAATTCCTCAAATGCTTTGACCACTTGACTCACATTGGATCGATCCATCGACCGTACCGCATCCAGATATGTCCCCAACCGCTCCACAATATCTCCTCCCTGAATGATTCGCTGCAGGTTGGGCGGCATGGTCGGATTAGGGATCGG
>JAYPZT010000004.1:0-33024 GCA_038136415.1 Opitutales bacterium | reverse complement strand
CCGTCGTAAAGATTACGATCCGGCAAATTGTCAAAAATACCACGCTGGTTTTGATCTTCCATAAAATCAAAAGTGTTTTGGGAAAGCCCTTGAGGGTCAGCCTTGTTAGCTTTGGCTTGTTTTTGTGGTTTTGAGGTTTTGATTTTTTTGGGCTTCGAAGGAGACAAGCGGGAGGGATGCGATGATTTCACCGGAGTTGTGGCCTGTAAAATTTCCTGCCCCGAAGAAGGAGCAATATCTGCAGAACCGGAAATGGGGCCCAAATCAGTGGCTCCAAGAACGGTAATATCCACACCGTCTCCCATATTTTCGTCAATGTGAGCACCGAATACCACATTTTCCCCGGCTTTAAACTCCTTGCGGATTTCTTCAGCAATACTGTTGAGAGCAGACATTCCCATACCAGCTCCACCATTGATAAAAATAACCAGGGTATCCGCAGCCTTGGAAACATCCGGCAAATGAAGCATCGGGCAGAGCATTAATTCACGAAGGGCTCCCCGCAGAGCATCCTGACCCTGTCCACTGCCATATCCAAAAAGGGTTCTGCCTGCCCGGTGATTGAAGGCACGATTCAGGTGAACGAAATCCACATCAATCATTCCCTTCTGAAAAACAAGTTTGCAAATGGCTGAAATCCCCCGGCTGACATTACGGCTCGCCTCCGCAAAGCACTCCAGGGCTGTGGCGTCCTCTCCTCCCATCTGCAAAAGGGAATCATTGGGTAAGGGAACCACAGCATTGGCATGTTTTCTGAGATCCTTGAGACATTCCTCTGCCTGGGCATGCCGGGATTTCTCCCAGCTAAAAGGCATCGGAGTAAAAGCAAACACCAGGGCACCACTTTCACGGGCAATCCGGGCCACAACCGGTGCGACCCCACCCCCGGTTCCCCCTCCTAGTCCAGCAAGAAGGAAAACAAGATCCACCCCATCCAGCTGTTTGCGAAGAAGATCTTTCTCCTCTTCAATCGCCCGTCTTGCCAATGCATATTCACCTCCGGTGCCCATTCCCCGGGTATGCCGGCGACCAAAGGATAATTTTTCAGATGCAAGAGAGTCGGACAGGGTTCTCAGATCCACATCCACCGCCAGGTTATCCACCGCATCAAAATTATCGAACCTCAGGCCATCAATTAAGGAGACACCTGCCCCTCCCACTCCAATGATCTTGGCCTTAATGTTACAAATTTCATTTCCCTGGTGAAGAGAGGGACAAATATCCAGAAAGTTTTCTTGGCTCATTTTTATCTTGGGGTTGGGGTTTATAAAATATTTACCATTCGTTGGGTCACATCCCTAAAAGTCCGCCTATTTTACCCAAAAGAGAGGTCTCTTTCCTGGGGGTGCCTGGCAGGGTGTGGTCTTCCAATGCATAATGTAAAAGGCCAAGGACTGAAGCGTTTTCCGGATGGGCAATATCGGGGGAAATTCCCACCGGGAAAACTCCTTTTCTTACCGGGAGACCAAGAACTTTGGAGGCTACCACTTCAATGCCTGGAAGCTTGGATCCACCCCCTGTCAGAATGACTCCCCCACCCAGCTCTTTTGGATCAATCAGATCACCCAGTTCTTTGGAAATAATTTCGAAAAGTTCCACGATGCGGACATGAATGATGTCGGTAATTGCTTTGCGGGTAACTTTGCGGTCGCCAATAGTTTTATTGCCAATAATCCACACCTCTTCTCCACTGTCCGCTTCATCCGGTAGGGCTTTGCCGTATTCCAGTTTTAATTCTTCGGCGTAAGGTTCAAGAATCCGCAAACCCATGGAAAGATCACCGGTAACATGGTCCCCGCCTACGGATATTACCCCCGTGTAAGCGAGATTTCCCTGTCGGTAGAGTGCAAGATCAGTAACTCCGGCACCCAGATCTATGACCAAAGTACCTGCTCTGCGCAAATCAGGACCAGCCACCAAAGTGGAGGAGGCAACTGAAGAGAGAATCAGGTCATCAATATCCAGGCTGTAACTGCTGGCCACATCGAGATTTTTCTGAATCGCTTTATTTTCCCCGTCAATGGACCAATAAATTAACTCCACTTTTTGACCAATCAAGCCGACTGGATCGTCCACCGGGTTACCGTCCAGCAAAATGGGCATACGGACATGGTGAACATAGGAGCGTCCCTCTGCGGGCTGTCTTCTCCGTGCTTCATCTGCAGCACGCTGAAGATCCTCAGGTTTTACCCGTCTGTCCGCGGAGGAAACATTGGCACTTCCCCGCAGAACCATGCCCTTGAGATGTGTGCCGGTTTGAGCCAGATAGATAGAATCAATCGTGGTGCCAGACATTTTTTCCGCCTCTTCAATCGCAGAGTGCACACAGGTGGCCACACTTCTGAAATCGATAATTTCTCCTTTTCTCATTCCTTCGTTGGAACGGCTGGCCATCCCCACAATACTAAGTTTCTTGTTCTCTCCGACCTCACCAATCAGAACTTTTGCATGAGAAGTTCCTATTTCAACTGCTCCTATTATTTTACTCATATGTCTGGGATTCGGGGGGGATTAAATTTTCGCGAACACGGAACGGTCGTGGGATAGATCGATCGATCTGACAAATCTGGACTGACTAAATCTCGGTTCAGTAAGAAGGTAGCGAAGCCGTTTCATTTGGGCCGCAAAGCCACTGGGAGAGAAACGAATCTTTCCCACTTTTTTGGATTCAACCAATATATGAGCACCAGGATCCGAATCCGCAGGCCGCTCGTAGGAAACCACTCGCCAGCTACGGTACAGATCTGGATAATCTCTCCGGGCAAGTTCCAGCAAAGGAGCCACCCTGGGAATCCCGGACAGTTTCTCAAAACCATCAGCCTCAGAATTTGTCTTTAACTGACCGGCAGAGATTCGAAGAGATGGAAGACTGGATAACCTTGATTTGGAGTATCCTTCACCGCGATAAATCGCACCATCTGCAGAGATCAGCCAATCCGCGAGACCTCCCTCCTTATCGCGCAGTCGAACCACCAACAGGGGATGCTTTTCTTTGATAGTCACAATCAATTTATCAGGAAAGATTCTACTGATCTGAGCACCATCAATTTGCTCTTCATCCACCAAGGCATGATGTAATTCCTCCAGATCAATATCCATCAACGAGCGTTTCCTCAATGGACCAAACCAACGGGAAAACCACTGATGGGTGAGCACTCCGTCCGAAGAAAATTGAATTTGGCGAACCGGAACCGATCCGGCCGACAAACTGATGCCTGATTCAGGGGATGAGGCTTTCCCAAATTGATTCCATAAAAGAAAGCTACCTGTACCCAGCAGGATCACCGCAATGAGACCCAGCTTTAATCTGAAGTTTATTTTTTTGCGTAAGGCAGGACCGGAAACCGAGCGGCGGGAGGAATTACTTTTCAGACTTTTCCAGCCAGCACTTAGCGAAAGATCGGATTTTGATTTTTTTTTCATTTTCTAAGCAGCAAAATTATGAACCTGCCCAGTTTTTTGGAGCAGTCTGTTCCATGCAGGTTCGATGAGTTTTTTACATAACTGATCAAAATTATATCCGGCACAGGAGGCACTTTTAGGCAATAAACTGGTGGGGGTAAGTCCAGGTATTGTGTTGATCTCTAAAAAGTATGCTTTTCCATCCTGATTAAGAATGAAATCCACCCGGGCAAAGTCCCGGCATTTACATTGGGCAAAGGCCTCTTCGGTCGCCCGTTTCAATTCATCCTCCACCGTGCTATCCAATACCGCCGGAAATTTATATTGTGTGGAACCGGCGGTGTACTTGTGTTTGAAATCGTAGACTCCACCTTCAGGAATAATTTCCACAATTCCCAGTGAGTTATTGTGCAGCATGCCCACACTAATTTCCCGGCCAAGAATTCTTTCCTCCAGCATCCAGTTTCCTTTCTCCAGGGTATTGAGCACTTCAAGTAAATGGGCCGAGCCGGAAATTATATGAAGGGCGACACTGCTCCCCTGATCCGTTGGTTTCAACACCATTTGCTGGCCAAGTTTATTGACTGCTTCCTCAACATCGACCGAATCAGGAGATTGAAAACGTAAGTCCCTGGCCACCGTGAGCCCGGCCAAAGAAACGGCCTCCTTTGCCTCCGCCTTGTTCATACAAAGCCTGCTCGATTCAATACCACTGCCCGCATAGACAAACCCACCGTCCTCCAGGAGCTGCTGGAGGGATCCATCCTCCCCAAAAGTTCCATGAACTGCAGGAAAAATAACATCGGTTAAAGGATCGAGATGGGGAGGTAATTTTTCTTCATTTATCTCAACGAGATCAGCAGGGTAATAATTTTGTAAAGACTGGTGCAGGGAACTGCCTGATGCCAGGGAGACATCCCTTTCCGATCCCACGCCCCCGGTAAGCACAACAATTTTTTGTTCCCCACTCATCTCAAAAGAATCAGGACAAATACTGCTCCCATGATTTGCCCAGTAAATTCACCTCTGGTTCGAGGGTAAGCCCATGAGACTGCTGAACCCGCTGACGAACCTTTTCAATCAGCTGAATAACCTGAGTGGCGGTGGCATCTCCATTATTGACAATAAAATTGGCATGCTTGGCAGAGACCACAGCACCACCAACTTTTTCTCCCTTCAGTCCTGCCTGATCAATTAGCCAACCGGCAGATGTTTCTTCGGGATTTCGGAATACACAGCCAGAACTTGCCTGACGGGGCTGCGAATTCCTCCGTTGTTTCGACATCTGATCGATGACCCGACGAATCTCCTGGTGATGCATTTTACCACTGGCTTTCAGCTTTGCCCGAAGGGCGATTCCTTCGTAAGCCTCTTTGCAGTAACGGTAGCCAACTTCCAGCTCTGTTCCAGGAATTTGCTGAATCTCGCCATTGGGAAGCAGGAAGCTCACCCATTCGACCAAGTCGAAGGTTTCCCAGCTTAATGCCCCGGCATTCATCCTTAGAGCTCCACCAAGAGTACCAGGAATGCCTTCAAAAAATTCGAATCCAGCCATTTCATGTTTGCAGGCAAATTTACAAATCTCATTGAGCCGAACCCCGGTGCCCACGATAATGGAATCATCACTGTGGAGGGAAATATCAGACCAAAATTTACCCCTTAATTTTAGCACCAATCCATTGAATCCCTCGTCTGGAATAATCAGGTTGGATCCGCGTCCCATCATCGATCTGGAAATATCAAAAAACCGGCATGCTTCAACCAGGGTTCGAAGATCTTCAGTGTTTGCCGGCTCACCATACCACCGTGCTGCTCCTCCCACTCCCATGGTGGTCATCGATCCAAGAGGCTCATGGTTTCTGAGGACCGTATCGGGAGATAATCGCTTCTCCAGATAGTTGGAGAATGCCTTCCCCTTATCTCCTTTGGCTATCTCCCAGGACGAATAAGCCTTGGCCCAGCGGTCAATGTCCCCTGCTCCCACGAACAACAACTGGTCTTTATCCGCATTCTGATTTTGGCAAAACAAAGACTCCTTCAGATCGGAAAATTCAGGATAAACTTTCGTATCCTCCCGGAGACGCGGGGGGAGATATCCGGTTAAAGATTCCACCGATCCAGATGCCTGGTACTTTTCGAAGGCAGAGTAAGTGGGCAATAAATGTAATTCATCCGCCTGCCCCAGTTCCTCGGCAAAGGATTGAGCCAATGAACCGGTACGGGAAAAACGGTGGGGCTGAAAAACCACTTTCACTAAATGATCAGGAAGTTCCTTTCTTCTGAGTTCCAGGAAAGAACGGATTTCCGTGGGGTGATGTGCATAATCCTCCCAAATGGTACGATGATCATTTTCAAAGAGTTTGGTTTGACGGCGTTGGACTCCGGGAAATTGCGAGAAATCAAGGGCCGAGAAATCCAGGCCCAGTCCACGGGCCACCGCATGCACCGCATGGAGGTTCGCAAGAGGAAATAGAGCGGGATCCTCTGAGGTTTGAAATGTTTCTATGCCCCTAATCTTTTGTCTTTGTGCCCATGGATGAAATTCTGATGATTCCGGATACACAATCGTGTGCTTGGTGCGCCCCAGCAATTGTTTGTAGGTATCCAGTAAAGATTCCTTCGAGTCGTACTGATCGACATGATCCCATTCGCAATTCAACACCACGGAGAGATAGGGAGAAAAACGGTCAATGGTGCCATCACTTTCATCCAGTTCCACCAGTACCCAGGGAGAATGGATGTATTTACCTGCGGGTAAGATATTGCCTTCGAATAATCCTCCAACCAAATAGGAAGCAGGATAATTTATTTGAGAAAATGCCCAGGCGAGCATGGCGGTGACACTGGTTTTCCCGTGGCTTCCCGCAATTCCGATCACTCTTTTTCGCTGGAACAACTGGGCAAGAAAGTCGCCTCTGCGAAAAACGGGGATTGCTTGATCCCTCCAAGGGTTCAACACATCGCTGTCTTCCGGGATGGCACTGGAACGAATGATACAGTCAGGCTCTTTCTCCGGCAATGGATCGCTTAAAATCCTGATCCCTGCCTCAGAAAGCTGGGATCGGAGAGGTTCCTTAAAATTATCATCATATGCCTCCACTCGGACTCCTGCTTCTTTGAGATAAAGAGCCAGAGGCGCCATCCCCATGCCACCGGCTCCTAAGAGAAATACTTTCCTGGGCCTTTTCATGCAGCAACCTGGATATGTTCCGATCTGGTTAGCAGATCTTCACGATCAAAGGAGTGGACAATATCCCATGCCATTTTCAGGGCAACATCCCCGCTATCCAGGGCAAAAAGATTTCGCCGTAAAATCGCCCGAAATTCTTCATTAAACATCACCTCGCGGATTTCAGAGAGAAGGGATTCTTCCAGTAAATGATCCTCGCAAACAATTGCCCCCCCTTTGGCCTCAAGATAGTTGGCGTTAAGCAACTGATGATTATCTGCGGCGTAAGGATAAGGAACAAGGACAGAAGGTACCCGACAGCGGATAATCTCGGCAATAGCCCCTGCCCCTGCCCGTGAAACCACCAAATTCGCCGCGGACAAAACTATATTCATATCATCCGTGAAGGGGACAAATTTACTGGTTAACACCCTTCCTCCCGGTCCTTCCATTTGCAAGGTACCAGAACTTTCTTTGTTAAGTCCAGTGAGACAGTAAACGGATATCCCATCCTCAGCCAAATGCTGAAGGTTTTGTTTTACCCACTGATTCAGGGATGCAGCACCCTGACTACCACCCAGGACCACCAGTAATTTTTCTGACATCGGAATACCGAGGATTTTCCGGGCCCGCTCCATGGGAATTCTGCGAAAATCCTGTCGCAAAGGATAGCCAATGTTAACGGTTTTCTCAGAGGAAATTCCATCCATCCACATACCCTCAGGCAAATAAACACGATCCGCCCGGCGGGCCAGAAACCGCACGGCACGACCCGTAGCCCGGTTTGCTTCATGTACGAAAAGAGGAATGCCTAAAGATCGAGCTGCAACCGCTGGCCCAAAGGTGGAAAAACCACCAAATCCAACCAATAGATCCGCTCCCACCTTTTTGTAAAACCGCCGGGCACGGATAAACGAACGGAGAAAGCCCTGGCCGAATCGAAAAAGACCACCAACCGTTTTAATCAGGGGTGCACCAGGCATGGATACGAAACTTATCTTTCCATATTTTGAAGCAAGCCGGGAATCCACCTCTTTTTGACTGGTAAAAAGCCAGGTGGGATAACCCTTTTCCTCAAGAGCCTGGGACAGGGCTATGCCCGGAGTCAAATGACCACCAGTCCCCCCACATGCAATCACTACATTCTTCATAGTTCCCGAGGATTTAAATTTAAAGGCCGGTCCCAGCGTCGAAGAACATTGATCACCAATCCAATCATTACAAAAGTAACAATCAGATTGGATCCACCATAGCTGATAAAAGGCAGGGACATTCCTTTAGTGGGCATGGAACCAGTGACCACTCCCATGTTGATAATGGCCTGCAGGGAGACAAAAAGAATCGCTCCCATCGCAAGTAAATATTCGTAAAGACTTCTTGCCTGCCTCAAGCGCCAGCACACCAGTCCGAACAGCAGAAGAAAACAAAGTAGAATTCCCAGGGTGAAGACCAATCCGAGTTCCTCCCCGATCACCGGGAAAATAAAATCAGTGTGAGCCTCGGGCAGGAAATGCATCTGCTGCCTGCCCATTCCCAGTCCCACTCCCTCGAGACCACCCACTCCAAAAGCGAGAATTCCCTGCCACAACTGGTAGGAGCTGTCATTGGCATTTTCTTCGACATTCAAAAAGGAGGTCACCCGACGGATCCGGACGGGATCAAAATAAACCAAAATGGAAAATCCAATCACCGCCAGACTGGCCACTGGCAGCAACCAGCGCAGGCTGGTGCCTGCCTGAAACATCAGGGTAGCTCCTACCGCACCACAAAGAAAAGCGGTTCCAAAATCTGGTTGTAGCAAAATCAATCCAGCAACCAGGCCAAGCAGGATAGAGGGTATGATAAATCCCTGGGTAAAAGTGGTAATTCTTCTTTGGTTCGAAGCAAAATAATGAGCGAACAACAGAACTAATCCAATTTTGGCAAATTCCGAGGGCTGGATTCGTAAGGGACCCAATCCAATCCAACGCTGAGCACCATTTACTTTCACCCCAATTCCAGGGAGCAGTGTCAGCACCAGCCCAAGAATACAAAGACCAAACAGCAGGGGGGTAAAACGGCGAACCAGGTTCAGGTCAACATAAGCCATGTAAGCACCTGCACCGAGAGAAAGTAAAAGCCAGACAGTCTGCTTGGATAACAAATCCTGGGCACCACGAACCGCACCCGCACTGAAGAGCATAACCAGACCAAGTGTGGTCAGACACAAAGATGCCACCACCAAATAAGCGGTCACCCAATTGGTCTTTCTGGATAAAGGTACTTCTATCGCCAATCTCCCATCTTCTCGTATTAAATCACACCCAATTTTCCCACCATTTACTCCCCACCCCTAGGGACTTTCAGAAACATCAATAATGGGCCGGTCATCTGTGGAGGAATCATTAAAAAAGTCCTGCAAAGTGGATGATGGATCTGCAGCCGGAGCCGGTGCCTCGGCTCTGGGTACAATCACATCATTTTGTGGGGATGATACTTCTCCCCCACCAGACTGGGAAACAATCAGGGACTGACCAGCACGGATCATTCCGGGATTGGAAAGTCCATTCCACTCCATCAGCTCACTGACAGAGACTCCATAAATGGCCGAAATTCTACTGAGGTTATCCCCTTTTTCCACCTTATGAGTGGTAGCACCAGGGGGAAGCGAAGGGGCAACAGGAGCAGCTGTATCCAGGGGAGAGATTCCACCGGGAATGGAAATGGACTGGCCCACACGGATCACTGAGGAGAGAGTCAGATTATTTTCCCTAAGCAAAGCACTCAGAGCGACTCCGTAGCGTCTGGCGATTCCGGAGAGAGTGTCTCCTTTTTGCACTTCATGGATGGCATCATTTCCCGATAACGGCGAAACAGGATCTGGCTGGACAACGGGCTGAGGAGCCAGTGGATTAGCGGAAGGAATCATGACCTCCTGCCCAATGGAAAGCCTGGAATTTTTATTAATGCTAGGATTGGCATTAAGTAAATCTGCCAATGATACCCCATTCTTGCGGGCTATTCCCCAAAGAGTATCCCCACGCTGAATTTTGTAGATGGTTAAATCGGAGGGACGAAGACCGATTGGCTGTACTGGAGTTGCTGGAGGTACAATAACCGCTGGAGGGGCTTGCGGAATAACTACCCGAGGCTCTACGGGGACAATCAGTTCTCCTGGTTTTGGACGGGTTGGTGCAGCAAACACTTCCTGTTTAGGCTCAGTCTTGGCAGGCACAACCAAGTCCTCAGAATCCTCAACTCCCTGGTTAAAGGAATCACCAACTTTGTCCTGGCTCGCTGTATCATTCTGATCCACTCCCGGACGTACTCCTGCCGTCTGGCAGCCGGGCTGAAACATAACGAGTAAAATAACTCCAATATGCAATGAGAGAACAATACCGAATACTTTTGATAGCTTCATACTAATAATTTCCTGCTTGGGGTGTGAAAATGACTACCTTCCTGCGTACCTTTTAGAACCGTGTTCTTCAAATCCAAAACGAATTGAATAAAAGAATTTCCACGCTCGAGGTAGTTTTTGAAATGATCAAAGCTGGCAAAGCCCGGACTGAACAGGATATCAACTGCTTGTTGTGCTGCTTGATAAGCCTGGGAAACAGCCTCGCTTAAACTCCTGCTGATCGTTGAAAGAATCCCTGCATCAGTCATGCACTGATGCAGGCTGGTGGATGATTCACCGAATAAAAAGGCATGGGATACATAAGGCTTCAAACTTCTGGCATATTCACCAAGGTCCTCCCCCTTTGACTGACCACCACCAATCCAAATTATTTTTGCAGGAAAACTTTTACATGCAGAGATCACAGAACCAAGGTTGGTGGACTTGGAATCGTTCCAGAATTTCACCTCATCAATCGAGCAAACTTTTGAAAGCCGGTGGGGCTCAGGCTTATAGTCCAACAATGCATCCACAATTATATCCTCTGCAATCCCCTGGTTTTTGAGCCAGGCACAAGCAAGGGATAGGTTTTGCTTCTGAGGATAAGTATTTAGGAAATGATCCCGGGGAAGATCGATGCTGGTCTCAGGCACAATATTTACTCCATCCGGTATTTTTACTGAAAACTTCTCCGCAGTTTCCACTACCTGCTGGGTGAGCCAAACCGATCGTGGATTTGTTCTCTCAACCAATCTATATTTCGAAAGAAAATAGTCTCTCAAGGATCCATGATAATTTAAATGATCGGGACTAAAGTTGGTCCAGAGAGTGTAAGCGGGATTAAGTACCTGTAATCCTCTTGCCTGAAAAGAACTCATTTCCAAAAAAAGAGTCGACTGGCTGGTATCCTCGTTCGCTAAAATGGATGAAAGTGGTTCCCCTAAATTCCCACCGGCAAAACCAGTCCTTCCAATCTTACTCCATACATGAGCAAGGATAGTGGTCAGGCTGGACTTCCCATTGGTTCCTGTAATCGCAACCACCCTAGCATCCAAAAATTTAGCGGCAAAATCAACCTCACTCAAAACCAGTTTTCCGCACTTTTTAGCCAATTCTATCCATGGGTGATCAGGTACAAATCCAGGACTGTAAATCACCAGGGATGTCTTTCCGGCATCACTTGCACGGAAATCATTTTCTGTCTGGTCATAAATTATTGAATCCCACCCGATTTTTTGGAGAAGTGCATGTGCACCCTGACCGCTTTTCCCATTTCCCAAAATCGCAACCGGTTGCTTGGTAAGGTGGAACCACTCTTCTGGAATATCCTGCTTCACCGTAATTTCAGGGTGGCTAATCCAATCAGGGCAAAAAGGAGGGATAAAATCCAGAAACGGATCACCACTTTTGTCTCCTTCCATCCCTTGAGCTCAAAATGATGATGGATGGGCGACATCCGGAAAATTCTTTTCCCTCTGGTTTTAAAAGATACCACCTGCAGAATAACAGACCCTGCCTCCATCACAAAAATTCCACCCACTATAATAAGGGTGAGCGGCTGGTGAATCATTAAGGCAATGATTCCCACTAATCCCCCAATCGCCAGAGAACCGGTATCCCCCATAAAAACTTCTGCCGGATGGGCATTATACCAAAGAAATGCCAGGCTCCCTCCAAGCAGGGCTGAACAAACGATGGTTAGTTCCCCACTCCCTGGGACCCAGCTAACTTTGAGGTAATCAGCAATGAGGTAATTTCCCGCCGCATAGGCCATAATTCCATAGGTTAATGCAACCGTTACAGTACAGCCAATGGCAAGCCCATCCAGTCCATCCGTTAAATTAATTGCATTACTGGATCCACAAAGAGTAACCAGGAAAAAGAGGAAAAGAACACCCAGAGAAAGAGTGGGAATGGAAGCACTGTCAGCATAACTCACAAAAGGAATCCAGATTTCCCTCATTTTTTCCGCACTACCCAATGCCTGTTCACTAAGCCCGGACAGGTTCTGACTGAAAGGCCCGAGCAATAAAAACAACGCGATTGCCGTGGTTAAAAACTGCCCGATCAATTTGAAGCGACCGGCAAGTCCCTTACTGTTCTTCTTTACCACTTTGAGGTAGTCATCCAGAAATCCAACTACGGTCAACAAAAGGTAGGTGACCAGACCAGTAATTACATATACATTGGGTTCTGCCCACAGGAGACAACTTACCACTACCGAGATACAAATGAGCAGTCCACCCATCGTCGGGGTCTTTTGCTTGCCCTGATGAAGATTTGCTAATTCACCGACTTCATCTTTTTCCCGAAATGCCTGCTTTGCTCCAACAAGACGCAAATTTCGAATGATCACGGGTCCAAGAAAATATCCCAGAATCAGCGCGGTAACCCCAGCTCCAATCGAACGCACCGATATAAACTGAAATAACCGGAGAGGACCAAACCACGCCTCATAAAACTGGAGGTAACTCAGCATAGTGCAGACTCCATTGGTTCAGCTTGCTCCACTGCCCACTGAGGAATAATTTCCTCAAGCTTGTACTTTCTGCTGCCTTTTAGGAAAATATTCCCGTCAAAATCCTCGACCAGACTCCGGCAATCTTCAGGATATTCAAGAACAATGACCTGGTCTGGTCTCGCTCCGTTTTCCAAAATGGATGAAGCCATCCAGGACGCTTTTTGCCCAACCAAAACAACCTGATCCTCTTCTCCAAGATGGATCTGTCCACCGGCATCCTGATGTAATTTCTCTTCGTCTGGACCAAGTTCCTCCATCCCACCAAGAATCATCATCTTTTTTCTGCCAATGGATTGACTGAAAAAAAATTCCATCGAATCTCTCAGCGAAGAGGGATTGGCGTTATAACAATCCACAAAATATTCTCGCCCCCTGCCCTGTAGACGAACGCCACGCAAGGCAGGAGGCTTGTATTGGGGTAGGCGTTCAGAAATTTGATTCGCTGAAATACCAAGTTCGAGGGATGCTAAAACAGATAGTGCCATATTACTCGCCATGCCTTCGGACATAGCAGGAATGACAAATTCAAGTTCGGAGGACTCAGGGTGCCAAATTTTCAGCACGCCTGAGCCCTCCTGCTTGTTTGTTTCAGTCCAAAATTCAAAATAGGCAGAGTTAGGCTCAGAGGAGTTATCATCCATACCTTTTCTCACGACCAAATGTGGCTTTCCTGCACGGATTAATTTGCCAAAGGCATCATATTGGAGACAACTCTCCGGGAAAATTGCCTTGGCATTGGAATCCCTCCAAAGAACACTTTTTTCCTCAGCTACGCCTTCGATTCCTCCCAACCCGGCAAGGTGCGACTGGCCAATCATCGTGATCACCACCAAGTCAGGAGCAATGCAATTGGCCAATGCCGCCATTTCTCCCCGATGATTTATGCCCACTTCAATGACTGCAGATTGATGAATTGCAGCATCGAGCCGTAAAAGCGTTAAAGGAACCCCCAGATGATTGTTTAAATTTCCTAGTGTGGTCAGGGGCGAGTTGAGTAATCTCCCCATCGCTTCCTTGGTGGATGTTTTTCCACAACTCCCGGTGATTGCGACAACGGGATGGGGGAAATTATCTCTGTGCCCTCTGGCGATATCAAGAAAGGCACGGGGACTGTTCTCTACTTGTAACTGAGCAAGACCAAGCGAAGGAAGTGCATCTTCCACCAATGCTGCGGAAGCACCATTCTCCATCGCAGACTTAACAAATTCATGACCATCCCGGGCGGCACGGATTGCCACAAATACATCACCAGTCGATATGTTGCGGGAATCGATCGAAAAGCCATGAAGTTCATCGCAAGGAGAGGATGTCCATTCTCCCTGACTCCAATTTTTTAAATGAACTGGAGAAAATGCCACCATTAATGGTTAAATAATTTCGCCTGAATTAATTCCTCCGCAATTCTTCGATCATCAAAAGGGATCGCAGAATATTGAATTTCCTGAAAGCCTTCATGCCCTTTTCCCGCAATCAGCACACAGTCATGAGGAGCTGCTTCTTCAAATGCCATATTGATTGCCCTGCGCCTGTCTTCGATAAAGGAAACATTGGAACCATGGGAAACCCCTTTTCTCATATCATCAAAGATGGACTGCTGAGGCTCCGTTCTCGGATTATCTGCAGTTGCCCATATTTTATCGGCACCTGCACATGCCACACGGGTCATCTCAAGTCTCTTTCCCCGATCACGGTCCCCGCCACAACCAAAAACCAGATGCAACCTTCCCTTGGTGCACTCACGCAACATCGACAAAGCATTCCTGAGGGCATCTGGTGTATGGGCATAATCTACCACCACCTTAAACGACTGCCCCTGATCGATGGATTCCATTCTTCCATCCACTCCTGAAAATCCAGACAATTTGTGAATCGCATCCG
Source organism: Opitutales bacterium (assembly GCA_038136415.1). Taxonomy (GTDB): domain Bacteria; phylum Verrucomicrobiota; class Verrucomicrobiia; order Opitutales; family Seribacteraceae; genus Chordibacter. Next base: position 18,675 of record JAYPZT010000004.1, on the reverse strand, counting down.
GTACCGATCGGCCCATTGCATAAAGAATGGCAAAGGATGCCAGTACATTCATCACATTGTATTTTCCAACGAGCGGACTATCCACCACCATTCTTCCGTTTGGACAATCGAGGATAAATTGCGATCCATCGGCACCCACCGAAATCTGCGACGCCCGAAACAGACAGTCCTCCCCAAAGCCGAAGGAAATGGATCTGACCTGTGGGGGGAGCTCCTCGAGTATTCTCTTCCCATATGGACAATCCCCATTTACCACAGCCACCCGCGGCAGGTTTCCGTTGAGACCATTAAATATTTTTCGCTTCTCCTTAAAATATTCCTCCATCGTTTTATGGTAATCCAGATGGTCACGGGAGAGGTTGAGGAAGGTTGCAATTTCAAGACGCAAACCAGCCACTCTTGATTGATGGATGCCATGCGAACTTACCTCCATCACAGCTTCAGTACACCCACCAACAAGCATGCTTTTGAGAAGAGGATAAAGATCTGCCGCTTCGGGAGTAGTACGGTATGAAGGCAATTCCCTGTCTCCCAGGTGATATTTCACAGTTCCAATCAGCCCTACCGGTCTGCCAGGTTCCTCCAAGAGATGCCTGGTCAGGCTGGTAACTGTGGTTTTTCCATTTGTTCCGGTGATGCCTACTATTTTTAAGGATTCATCTGGATTTCCATGATAACGCTTGGAAAATTTTGCCAAAGCCACTCTCGCATCATCGACTTTTACTTTAACCACATGTCCAGGCACCTCGGTTTCTTCCGAGTCTGTGATGACCACTTTGGCTCCTCTCTCAATCGCTTCTTTGAGATGATCATTCCCATTGGTACGGATCCCAGGCAAAGCAAAAAATGCAGCTCCAGGAGTAACCCTTCGGCTGTCTGAACAGAGCGAGTTCAGTCTCACACTTCCTCTGTCTTTTGCATAGGCTCCTTCCTGCCTGGCAAGACTGTTTAAATCCATCGTAGTTGAAATTCTGCGATGTATATTGTCGATGGTTTCCGGCTTTGTTTTTAGTTCGTTCATAACAAAAATTTAAAAAGATCTGATTTTTGGATTTTCTGAATGGACCATCGAGACCTGCGGAGGCTGGGGCTTTAATCCGAGATATCCCACAATTCTCGTGCCCACTCTTTTGAAAGCAGGCCCGGCTACACTTCCACCATAACCTAATCTACCTGCTTTCATTTTTGGTTCATCCACCACCACGGTGATAAGAATGCGGGGATTCTTTTCGGGAAAATACCCCACAAAAGAAGCGACATGATGTTGATTAGAATATCTCCCATCGATAATTTTTTGGGTCGTTCCCGTTTTCCCCGCCACATCAAACCCAGGAATCTGTGCCTGCCTTGCAGTGCCCTCCCGACTGACCACGGTAGCCAGCATGGAAGAAATTTCCTCCGCCACATTTTCCCCAATCACCCGTCTCCTCAATTGAGACCCGAAGGGCACGACTGTTTTTCCCTCATGGTCAAAAATACGCCTCAGTAACTTTGGTTTTAAAAGAACTCCGCCATTGGCAATCACACTCATGGACTGGTGTACCTGTAGAGCGGTTACTGCCACCGCATGTCCCATTGGCAATCTGGTTATGGTCAGCCCATCCCAGTTTTTTGGCTGGTGCAGCATACCTCCACGCTCACCAGTTAATCCAAGCCTGGTTGATTCACCAAACCCAAAGGCTCTGGAGTATTGATATAACCTCTCTGCCCCCAATTTTATTCCTAACCTCGCCGCACCCCGGTTGCTTGATTTCTGTACCACTTCCTTGAGTGAAATCTTGCCCAATGGATGATGATCACTCGGTAACCTGCGCACTCTTGTCCCGACCCGATAGCTTGAATCAGAACAATCAATAATATCTTCCGGTTCTATTAAACCTTCATTCATCGCCCCGGCCACAGGTACAATTTTAAAAGTGGATCCAGGCTCATATAAATCAGTGAGAATCCGGTTCCTTTGATGTTCCAACTCAGATTCGTTGTATTGATTTGGGTCAAAATCTGGATAATTCGCCATCGCCAAAATTTCACCTGATTTTGGATTAGTTACCAATATACTGGCGCTGAGGGGATCAAATTCCTCCCCTACCCTTTGCAATTCATCCTCTGCAATTCCCTGGATAATCCGATCAATGGATAGTTCCACATTAAGCCCATCCCTGGCAAGCACCTCAAAGGATCTGTATTGCGGCATCTCGCGTCTTCTTCCATCGCGTTCACTTTCCCGCCATCCATCCTGTCCTTTAAGGTAATAATCAGCAAACATCTCCACCCCCATGCATGCCTTGCCCTCTTTATTTACATAGCCAAGCACGTGGGACCCAAGCGAATGATTCGGATAAAGCCGGGAATGTTTATAGTTCCCATAAATTCCATCAATTTTTAAAGCCTGCAGATTCCGGTAGGTTTTTTCATCCACTTCATCCTTGAGTTTTACCCAGCGAACAAAGCGAAGCTCTCCACTTTTTGTCGACCGGGTTTTGCGGGAGGCCGCGTCCTGCAACTCAGTAAGTGATAATTTTAGGATTCGGGCTGCTTCAGGCAACTTTTCCAGATCCTCCTCATCGATGCTGTGAGGATCCAAACCAACCTCAACCACCGATCTTGTGGTAGCGAGCAAATTCCCCTGCCGATCAACCACATCCCCACGTCTCGCTGGCGTGGTGATAAAGTTTTCCCGTACTCCTAGGGCAATTTTTTTGTATTTTTCCGCATCGGTTACCTGCAACTGAACCAACCTTCCACCCAGAGAGGTGAAAGCGACAAGGACAGCGATAAAGACAAGATAAAATCGAAAAGGGGAGATAAAAATATTGCTCATCCTAACGAGTGCTGGCGAGCTCCCCCTGCTGGAGCCAATAACTCTCCAGCCTTTTCTTCATCTCTCTTTCCGAAACATGAACCGTTCTTTCCCTGCCGGGCATCTGGAGTCTTCCTCCCACCATGCCCGCCAAAGTTGATGGACGCAACGATCGCGATCGTTGCCCCCTCAACTCATGCAGTTCCCTGGCCACCATTTCTCTTTGGTCTTCCAACTTGGCACAATTCTTGGCGATCTGAGAAATTTCCATTCTCATCCACACAATCGAGATCGCACCTGCACCAAACACGGAGACTCCCATCATAATTGTGATCCACCACATCCTATTCATCACAATTAAAACTCCGGATGGCTTGTTTTGGAGATAAAGCGCAACCTCGCAGATCTGCTCCGCGGATTACTCTCCACCTCCTGTTTTGTTGGAAATACTGCCTTGGATTTCTCCAAAACTCCGTAAGAAGTTCTCTCGTGCTGGCTACGGGCATCCATTTTGTGCTCCGGACGGCCAGCCATTTTTCGCATAAACCTTTTCACGATCCTGTCCTCCAGGGAATGAAAGGAAATCACTGCCAAAGTACCACCCACCTTAAGTGCCCGGAATGCTTTGGGGAGAGTTACCGCAAGTGCCTCCAGTTCCCCATTAATCGCGATGCGAATACCCTGAAATGTTTTGGTGGCGGGATGAATCCGCTGCCTGGACTGATGTCCTCCCACCGCATCGCAAACCAACTCAGCGGCACTCATAGTCCGGGATAATTTACCTGTCCCACGGGCATTTTCAATCGCCTGAACCACACGCCGCCAGCGACGCTCCTCCCCGTAGTCACGAACCGCACGCACTAAACTTTCGTAGGACGCTGTCTCGAGAAACTCTGCCGCACTTTGCCCCACCCGGGGATCCAGTCTCATATCAATGGGAGCATCCAACCGGAAAGAAAACCCTTTTCCTGCCTCCATCAACTGGAAGGAAGAAATACCCAGATCCATCAATACTCCATCAAACTCACAGGCAGAAGAGCACTGATCCAGCTCTGAAAAAGAAGAATCCTGAAATTTAAATCGTGAGCCAAATTCAGCGGATAATCCCTCCGCCCGAAGAGCGGCATCCGGATCGCAATCAAAAGCAAGCACCTGGCTGGACGGATTCGCCTCAAGCAGGGAACGGCTATGACCACCACCCCCAAAAGTTAAATCAGCATAGGAACCACCCGACTCAGGCTTTAAACAAGCCATACATTCATCAAGCAGAACCGGTATATGCCTCACTGAAGTCGGTGAACAAACAAATTCAAGTGCCCCACAATACATCTCTAGCCCCCCCAAGGCTGACATTAACAATCAAAACCAATGCGCGAGAGAGGTGGGGTAGAATTGCCCCCAATCCCCTTTTCTGGGCGACCACCCTAAAAGTCACCTCATATGGAAGGCTATTCCTCATAACCCCAGCTCCCTCATCGCATCAAATATATTTCTCTCATCTGCATCCGCTTTGCGGGCATATCTTTCCTCCGCCCAAATTGCGAAGGCTGAGAAGTTTCCAACCAGAACCGCCTTGCTTTTAATCCCGGCGTGCTCGATTAGCTTGTCATTCAAATTGATTCTTCCCTGTTTATCACAGCCGAAAGAATGTGCCTTGGAGAATAATTCCATCATCAGAGCCTGCACCCGCACATTACTAAGACTGGCCTCGGCAACTTTTTCATCCAGCCGGGCAATCATTTTTGGGGGATACACCGTTACATACCCCCCAGGATTGGGCAGAGCGAGGTAGGTATTGTCCCCTCCTGAAATCCGCCATTTTGAGGGTATAGTCAACCTGCCCTTGTTGTCCAAGGCATGGGTAAATTCGCCCACAAAAAAGGTTGTCGCTGAATCTCCCAAAGGTTTCCCCCATCTATAAGATACTCTCCATTTAAACCCACTTCTTGCCACTTTAACCCACCATCGTCAAGAGTTTTTATAAAAATATTGTTTTCTAACAATGAATTAGGAGAATCTGAAGTTGCTCAAAATCCAGTTTTCACCGATCTTCGACCGATGAAAGATAAATTGCGGGCAGACGAACTTCTCCTACATCTGGGATTATGTGAAAACCGCTCGCGTGCTCAGGCACTTATCTTGGCAGGAAAAGTAAAACATGGAACCGAGCGGGTGGATAAAGCTTCCCGGACTTTTTCCAGGGATACCCAATTAACCGTGGAAACCCCTCTTCCCTATGTGGGCCGGGGAGGACTGAAGATGGAAAACTTTTTATCCTTTTCCAAACTGGAAGTGAAGGGATTGCACATTCTCGACCTGGGTGCTTCCACGGGTGGCTTCACCGATTGCCTTCTGCAAAAAGGAGCCGCCCGGGCAACCTGTGTGGATGTTGGCCATGGGCAGTTGCACTACAAGCTACGGATCGATGAACGGGTTACAAATTTTGAAAAAACGAATTTGCGCAACCTGGACTCCAGTCTTCTCCCCCTCCCCCATTACCCCCTGGTGGTGATGGATCTTTCTTTTATTTCTCTGCGGAAAGTTCTTCAAAGGGCCTGGGAACTGGTTTCCGAGCAGGGAAAACTCGTTGCCTTAATCAAGCCCCAGTTCGAATGCCAAAAACAGGAGGCTGACCGCACCAAAGGCGTGATCAAGGACAATGCCATCCGTCATAGAATTCTTGGTGAAATTGATTCACACATGCGAACAGAGTGCCCAGATGCCACCCTGCTTCACCAGGTGGAGGCAAAGCCCAGCGGCACCGATGGAAATGTGGAGTTTTTCTGCTGCTGGGAAAAAAGTTCGCCCTCCCCTGACGGAGACTAATCCCCCAGCTTTGAATCGATCAAACTACTGATCAACCCATCCCGTGTACTTTCTGCACGGGCAAGTTCCAAATCACGCTCCCTGCCCTCCAGGTCCGATTGAGCAGAGTCCAGCTTTCTTAAGGTGTAGACCTGGGATAGGCGCACAAAAGTTGCGGACTGCTCTGTTCTTTTCAGTTCCGTCCATTCTCCTCCCACCGGCAGGGTTGGTGCGGCGTCTAAAAGCTGGGAGACCAGTTGCTGCTCCTCCCGTATGTTGCTCTGCTGATCGCGCAATTTTTGGATTTGGGCATCCAAACCGGCTGTGGACTGTTTGCCCTTTGCGGTGGAATTGCTTTCCTTGGCAAGCATATCGCTTTTCTGCTGTTCAAGTTTTTGGATTTCAGCACTTATTTTTCTCTGCTTACGATCGAATGAAGCACGGGCAGAATTCGCATTTTTGGCGGATATGGAATAATGAGAGCCAAACTTAGCAGGTTTCTGTTTTTGGTTTTTTAAATTTTTGAGAGTCTGGTTGCAAAGGGTGGAAAATTTCTCAGCCTCCAGCATTTCAATATATTTTTTATAAATTTTGTGGAAGGGGGTTTGATCAAATTCACCGGGTCTTCTTTCAGTTTTATTATTGAGAAGAAAAACCGCGTATCCATCCCGGGTTTTTCGTACGGACCGGGTGAAAAAGAGTTTCTCGGTCAACTGAGACACCTCACTGAGGGCTTCCTTATTTGCCCGTCGCTCACTTTCCCGTTTTTCCAATCCCAGAACCATGGCCTGCACATTCATTTCCTCATCCGTGAAGGAGATTTTTTTCTCACTCCCCCCGCTTTGAGTAATAAGCTGGGTCAGTTTCTCTCCCTGGCGCAGTTTTGAAAAAGGTACTGTGCCGGAACGGAACTGATCGCTCATCTGATGAACCGCCTCAAGAAACTCCAGGGCCTGATCTCTCGCCAATCGTTCTGATTCCCTCTTTGCCTCCTCACGGTCAGATTTAAGAATTCTTTTCCGTACCTCGTCTTTAACATCTTCAAACTTCACCAAATCTGGCTCCGAAGAATTTGCATCGTTGGCCAGTTCTTTCAACAAATCGCCCTCAATATCCTCACTTATTGATTGATTGGCATCGGCAGCACCTTCCGGACCAGGCACTCCTTTCTCTTCCTCCTCAGCTGGCAAAAAGTCCAACCGGTTACGGTCAAAGTAGGACCTCATTCTTCCTTCATCCGGAGTGACAGGCTCTTCGTAATGCTGAGCGGATGCGAAAACAATCGCGGAAGCAAAAGTACGGGGTTCCTGAGCAAATCCATCATCCGCTTTTCTTTCCTCAAAGAAATTGCGGATTTTTTCACCGATCATATCCACCACCTTCAACTCATCTGCATCCGTACTTACCCTGGGAAAGCTTCTCAAGCTAACCGGACTGGAAAGTTTCAGGGAAAGTGCCTTCTGCCCGGCCGGGCTTAAACGCACTCCTATGTTTGCCTGATTCACTGCAATCTGAAAATTTTTGATCGAGGCAGCTAATTTTGGGGCAAGCTCAACAAAAGTATCGGAACTGTTATCATCCTTGGGTTTCTTACCAAAAATAAAACTCACCGGTTTGGCACCCAAATGGAAGGTAACTTTTTGTCCTACTGAGGGAGTTTTTCCAAATTCCAGGCGCATAACTTCTGGTTCAGTCTTATTCGAAGCATCTTTCTTCACCTCAAGAATTTCTCCATCCCATGCAAAAGAGTCATTGTGCAAGTCCAGCTCTGCTTCGCTTCCCAAAGCAAACCCCGAAGCTCCATATACTTGATCGATCAGGGAAGTGCGAAAATGGGAAAAGAGGACCGATTCCACTTCCCTCGGGGAAAACCCATGCCTTTTCCCCACAAACTGAAGTGCCTGACTCCGGTTTGCTTCCGAGCCCAGATTAGGATCAATACCGGAAACAAACTCACTGAATTTTTGATTAACCATGGGGTGATTCACATCCATGGGAAGGAAATTCCAGGAGTCTGCCTGCCCATCCAGGGAAACCTTCGCTTTTACGGTGCTCTCGGAAAAGTCTGTATCATAAGCGCCGGAACGGGCAATTTCCCGAACCTTTAATTCCCTGGGGAAATTGGGCCAAGCCTGCATGAATCCAAAAAGTCGCTGCAGTGCCTGCTGATCAACATCCTCCTGGTTTGCCTGGAAGGCCTGCTGTAATTGCCCCTGCAAATTCTGCATAAATTGCTGATCCGCTTCCTCAAACACATCAGCAGTCGGTGGAGCAACCACCCCAAAATCAGCAGCTACCCGGTTGGTTATACTGAGAAATCTTCTCTGGTCGGGATCATTCCAGTCATACCCATAAAATTCCTGTTTTTCTCGGTTGGGATCAGGAAGTAAGTCGAAAATGGAGGATCCCTGGGAAAGATACAAAACGAATGAAAAAATAACCAGCAGGAGCAGGAGAATGAACACAAACTTTCCCCGCTTGGATATAAAATTTTGGATTGCCGTAATCATAGTGTCAGTAAGGGCGAAAAAAAGCGTCTATGATGAAGCCCGAGCAAAGAACGTCAAACCTTTGCATGTAAGCAGTCAGGGCTTACTTAGCTCTAAGCAAAGGTGGGTCGGGGAAAATTAATGAGCTCATCCAGCTCTGCCTCTTGGAACCATCCTCCTTGAGGAAAGGACGCATGATCACAATTTTTTCCAATTCCAGTGAGGATGCTCTTTTTTCGGACCATCGCAGGATGTACTTGTTGGTTTCCTGTGGCAATTTTGTCTCTCCTTCTCTTTCAAGCTCAGGCAATTTAACAGTCACCGCAATTCTTTCGCCCATCCAATTCCAACTTCCCTGCAAATCTGCATTACCACTGTGGCCTTTGATCTCCGCCTGATCTCCCGGACCAAAACCAATCTCAATGGGAAAGGAAGCTTTTCGGGAAATCCCCTCATTTCGCATCAATAAGAGAGAAGAACCATCATCGTTATACAACCCCTGCTTGGTTTGAAAAGCATAGCGTACGCCTCTTTTAATCAGAAAATATTCTGATGGGCTTTTGTCATCCTCAAAAGTAATTAACCGCTCGCCGTCACCGAGTTTCCAGCTCCCCATTCGTTCCACTTCATCCATCTGCGGATGGGAAAAAAGTAGTCTGGCCCGGTTTTCTGCCTCCATCTGACTAAGCTCCAGCCTTACCTCGCATTCCCATCCCCCGGTAACCATAATACCAGTAAACACTTCATGCACCCAGTCTTTCATCACCCCGGCAAATTGACCATTGGGATCAGGGCGAGAGCATCCCGTTATCCCAACCATAAGCAGGATAGCAACGATGCATCGAATTCCGTTACAAGGATTACCCATTACCGGCAATCTTGAAGCGGATGATAAAAAATTCAACCCTTTCCCTTAATCCAGGGAGGGAAGCTTTTTGAGTTCGCGGTGATAGATGAAGCAGGCCAGCAAAAATCCCATTCCCAAAAAAAGGGTCCAACTGCTGCTTTTTTCATCCATGCTCCGAAAAAATAAATCTGCCGGCTTAATCGTCCCGGAACTTCTTCGCAGGCGCACCTCCGGATAGAGCCTGGGATTTTCTCCCTGCTTAAATCCGGCAAGATATGTGGCATCCGCATCCACTCTCTTCACAAACCGCAAGGATTCAGTCATCGGGTTATACTCCAGGTAATCGGTCCAGTGGTGATAGTCATCCGCTGAAGTTGCTCCCGAGCCTATAAACTGCCACAACTTTTTTCCGTCCTCTTCTTCATCCAATTTTTTAAATTTCCGAAAACTTAATTTTAACAACCCTTCCTCTTTTTCCCAGGTACCAACCACATCCTGGCCCCCGTCGCCCTCATCATCATAATTGGCAGGAACAATACCCCAGGCCTGCCCGGACCACACCCCAGCCCCCAGCTGGTATCTGTCCGAAGCTCCGTCCAGATAGAATTCAGTCCAGGGAGAAGGACTAAAAAAAAGATAAATTTTCCCAACCAGAAAAGCAAAGAGACAAAGTCCTCCAACCAGCCCGGTCATTCCCCGCTTAAACCTCAAGCTGCTATTCTTTTGCTCAAGCTTCCAGGCGATTTCCCGTTTTTCCCTCAGTTCCTCCAGGTTTTCTTCCGTACCAGTTTGAGCATCAGCCAATTTAACTCCATATTCCGCCAGGTCTGTCATGCCAGGAATTTCCTTCATGGAATGAGCAATATCTGTGAACTGATTCTTTACCGAAAGATCAGCCCATTCTTTCCATTCCTTCCAGCTTTCCGGGCTCAGGGTGCTTTTTTCAATCACCCAAAGCACAATTTTTCCCAGCCCCTGCAAATCCCATTTTTCTTCAGGTTGATCTGTCCAATGAACCTCATCAGGCCGGAAATTGGCAGTGGCGAGAAGTGAATCCTGAGACTGAGAGTTTTGCGAGGTGTAACTAACTGCTTCATCATCCACCTCTCCGGGTGGACGATAGGCAACGATCTTAGCCAACCCGAACTCTGTCACCCATCCTTTGAAATCATCCTTTTCGGATGCAACCAGCACATTACTGGGCTTTAGATTGCCATGAATCACGCCGGATCGATGAGCCCGGTCCAATCCACAATGCATATCCGCCACCACAGAAAACAATTGTTCAGGTCCTATCGTAGATGGACTGGCCTGCATCCATTCCTCCAGGGTTCTGAGTTGTACAGTAGTTTCATCTCCTCCCTCTTCCTGGGAACTCTCCGCTTGCTGTTCACTTCCATCCAGCCAGTCGTAGGACATCCAGTGCTTCCACTTCATCGTACCAAATTTGAGGAGTGGCCAAATCCCTCTCCCCTGCAACTGCTCAATCGCCTGGCACTCCTGAATAAAAAAATCTTCAAATCCGGGTCGCTCGGATATTTCCCTTAAAATTAACTTAAGAAACCTGGTCTTCCCCTTATTTTCTCCCTCGGTTTGCTCGCCTTGGTAGCTCTGACCGCAGGCACCTTCACGAATCCATTTTAGAATTCGATTGGACCCTATTCTGGTACCGGTGGAAAGCATAGTGGCGCCTTACCTTATCCCCATTTTAATTTATTTCTCAAAACACGAAAGTGAGAGTATCCCGCAACCTCCAACAGAGGGAAAGTATCCTTAGAAACTGATATTTTCAGAGGTAGCCTGGGGACCTCCGAAAAAGCTTCTTTGCCATCCGCGGAAATCAGGGGAGCGGTCTGACTTTCCTCCGCCCTCAACTGCAAGGTAATGTGGGCAGGAAAAACCAGCGGTCTGCTGGTGAGGGTATGGGCAGAGATCGGGGTCATTAAAATGACATGAGCACCGGGATGGGCAATGGGACCACCGGCGGCGAGGTTGTAGGCGGTGGATCCGGTGGGGGTTGAAAAAATGACCCCATCACAGGCATAATCCGCCACCAGTTCATCTTCAGAAAATACCGAGAAATATCCGAGCCTTCCACCCTCTCCACTTTTCACCACCAGATCATTGAGAGCATAAAACTTTTTGCCTTCCGCATCCTCAAATTCGAGAAGACTCCGTTCACAGATCTCAAACTCACCCTTCAAAACAGGGGGCAAGGATTCCGCAAGATCGTGCGGAGCGAGGGTGGCCAGAAAGCCCAGTTTACCCAGGCCAACCCCGGCAACCGGCACCCGGTAAATCCTCGCCTGCTCCATCAGATGCAGCAAGGTTCCGTCCCCGCCAATGGCAAAGCAGGCATCACAACCGGATAGAAATTCATCTTCCAATGGAAATTGATCCGTTTTTTTGATTTCCACGGAATGAGACAGGCAGACTTTTTCCAACTCCTCTGCAACTTGCACCGCTCCTTTTTTGGAGTGGTTAATCACAACGGCAATTTTTCGAAGAGCGGGCATAGGGGGTAAGATAATGGGTATTGGTAAAGGTAAGCCTTACAGGTAAATCGGTCAAGTATCCGAAATCCATTCCAAATTTCCCACATCCAAAGACTGCCCCCGGGGAATGATCATTCTGGAACCCTCTGCAAACTTTTTCCGGAACCATTTTCTCTGCTTCGCCGCCAGCCTGCGGGTGGAGAGGGAAATGGCAGATATCAGATCACTCTCTTGCAATTCATTTTTCAGATAGGCCAATACTTCCCGGTATCCCACCGCATGAGCAAGAGGAGCATTTTTTTCCAGTCCCTGGCTAACCAATGTTTTCACTTCCTCAACAAATCCAGCCTCCAGCATCTGCTTGGTCCGCCACTCAATTCTCTCCTCCAAATCCTCCTTCTCCCGGTCCAGCCAGATCATTCTTTTTTGGAATTGTGGATAAGGCTTGGGGATTTTTTGAAAGGCATCCTCCAGTTCAATCAGCGATTTACCGGACGCCAGGCATCTTTCCAATGCCCGCTGGACCCGCACTGGATTCAGCTGGTCCAGACTGCCCAGGCCTTGAGGGTTTAACTGCTTGAGCAAGTTCAGGGCAGACTCTTTGCCTCCCTCTGAAAAAAGCTCCTGTACCTGCTGCCTGATCTCTTCAGTAACCTCAACCTCATCCGCAATAGGGTTGAGAAAACCCTCCAGATAAAATCCACTGCCCCCCACCACCAATACCTGTTTTTTCTGGCGATGGATTTCCTCAATGATCTTGTGGGCATATTGATGAAAAAGTCCCACATCCATAGGAGTTTCAAGATCGCAAATATCCAGCCCATGATGGGTGATGACTTTTCTCTGCTCCGGGTCAGGTTTTGCCGAACCTACATCAAATCCGCGGTAAAAGGATACGGAATCACAGCATAAAATCTCTGCATTATTTTGCTGGGCCCACTCGATCGCTGCATCGGTTTTCCCGACCGCGGTTACCCCGCCCAATAAACTCAGCGTCCTGAGTTCCTCGCTCATGAAAATTTCAGGAAGATTCTGCCAGCAATCCGCTCATCAACTCCTCCAGTCTGGCTTGGAGCGAAGAAAGAGCAGCCTCTGGATCACCAAGGTTTGCGGATATACAATTAACCAGGGCAGAACCAACCACCACTCCATCTGCCACCTCCGCAACACCCCGCACCTGGGGGGCGGAGGAGATGCCAAATCCTACCACCAAAGGAAGGTCAGTTTTTTCACGAATTGAAGCCACCCTTTCGGATAAGTCACCGGCAAGGTCCTCTCTTTCTCCGGTCACACCTTCCCGGGAGACATAGTAAAGGAATCCGGATGCATGCTCGGCAATTTTGGAAATTCTTTCCCTGGGAGTGGTGGGAGCGATAATAAAAATGTTGGCCAGACCATGGTCCTTGCATGCGGAAATCAAATCGGTGGCCTCTTCGGGGGGTAAATCAAGAGTGAGCAATCCGTCCACTCCTGCATCCTTTGATTTTTTCACATACTCCTCCACTCCCTGCGAAAACACCAGGTTGTAGTAGGTGTAAAAAACGATGGGAATCTCTGAAAACTTACGAATTTCCCGAACCAACCGGAAAACATCTTCCTGGGTACAGCCCGACTCCAATGCCCGCTGGGCAGCCAATTGATTGGTAAGACCATCCGCAAGAGGATCCGAAAAAGGAACTCCCAGTTCCAAAACATCCACCCCACCCTCAATCAAAGTTTTACACACCGCAAGGGATTGATCAAAATCGGGATCACAGGCACAGATGTAAGCAACAAATGCAGCCCGGTTATCAGCCTTGCAATTTGAGAAAAGTTTCGCGATTCGGTCAGAATTATTCATATAGAAAAGAAGCCTTGAATCATTCCTTATCCAACCCCTGCTGGCAACGGTAAAGCTAGTCCCTTTCAACCAGTGATTTATCTCTACCGAATTGCTTTTCCCGTCCTCGCTTTGCTGGCATTGCCATATTACACCTGGCGGATGATCAGGCGGGGCGGATATGGGTTTAAAGCATGCTACCGGCTTGGTCTTCTCCCCAGTCTGCCAGCCAAAACAAAAGCCAAGAAAAGGATTTGGATCCAGGCAGTCAGTGTGGGTGAACTCTCTTCTCTTTCCAAAATTCTTTCCGTGCTTTGTGCGGATGAAAAGACCGAGGTCGTACTCACCGGAACCACCAGTACCGGCCTCCTGATGGCAGACAAAAAATACCGCAACCAGGTACTCGCTCAGGGCCCCTTTCCTCTGGACTGGTGGATCTTCAGCTGTATGGCGTGGTCGAAAATTAAGCCTGATTTAATCATCACGGTCGACAGTGAGTTGTGGCCGGAACATTTCCATCAGGCGGCAATCCGGGGGGTTCCTGCCCTGGTGATTAATGCCAGGCTTTCAGACCGTACCTTCAGCAGGCTCTCTGCTTCTCCCATTGCCCGGAAATTACTTCTGCCCCGAGGGATTGAAATCCTGACCACCTCCGAAAATCAGCGTTCCAGATGGCTGGAACTTGGTTTGCCCAAAGACAGGGTTCAGGTAGTGGGCAACCTGAAGGTGGATGCGATCACACCATCCGAAAAAGCACCTAATACCCCGGCGGAATTAAAAAAGGAATTTGGCTTCAGCAATGACTCCCTGGTACTGGCCGGAATTTCAACCTGGCCAGGAGAGGAGGAATTACTGGTGGAAACCCTCCAGGCATTACATGCCAAGGAAATCGATGCCCGTCTCCTGCTTGTTCCCCGCCACGCCGAACGGCGGGCAAAAATTGCTGCCATGCTCCAGCAATCCGGAGTTGCTCATCACTTGCGTACTTCGTCCAATGAGGCACCGGAAGGAACCCTCATTTATCTCGCAGATACCACCGGGGAATTGGGCAATTTAATCCGCTGTGCCGATCTTGCCTTTGGGGGTAAAACCCTTCCCCCCAACCAGGGTGGACAAAATCCCATCGAGCCCATCGCACTGGGAATTCCTCTGGTACTGGGTCCGAACTTCCAGAATTTCCGTCAGACTTGCGGAGATCTCCTCGCCCACCAGGCCATTGAGGTCACCGAGTCCGCAGAGGAGGCAAAGTCTGCTCTTATCTCCCTTGCCCAAAACAAGAGTGACCGTGAAAATCTCAGCAAACGGGCCCTGGATTGGATGGATGCACAGGGCTCCCCCTCCGACCAAACCCTGGAAAAAATCTTCCAACTCCTTTCCTCCTAAGTATGCTTCCCTGCTTATGCTCATTGACTTAGGATAGGCAGATGTTATTGATATTGAGACTCAGTCTCAATTAAAACACCCACCCCTCGATGTACCTGATCAATCAATTCATTTCCCATATAAAAGCCTGCACGATTGCTTTCCTCTGTCTCGGAATCTTTTCCTGCTCCAATGATTCTCAAAGCAGCAACCCAGAGTCTGCCAGCGAAGGTCTTTCTCTCAAAAAGGTGGTGATTGCCCTCAAAGCCAACAAGAACCCCGAAAAAATGCTGGCAGAAAAAGAAGCATTTGAAACCTACCTATCTGCTCAATTGGGGCGTCCGGTTGAGGTTCTCATTCCCACCGACTCCTCCGTGGTGGTGGAGTCCTTCCGCAATGGCACCCTTGATCTTGGGTATCTCAGTTCCACCGATGCTGCCCGCAACCTCGATCAGGACACCGCTTCCATCCTGCTGATTCATTTAAAAAATGGAAAGCCCAACTACCAAAGCATCTGGCTCAGCCTCAAAGACAAAACCTACCAATCCATTGAAGAATTGGAGAACAAAGCGGTTGCGTTTGCCAGCCGCTCCAGCACCTCCGGGTATTTAATCCCGGTGTGGGATCTGACCAAGCGTGGCCTGGTGGGAAAAGATAAAGCACTGACCGATTTCTTTTCCAAAACGATCTATGGTACGGGCTATGTATCCGCGGTGGAAAAAGTGCTCAGCGGAGAAGTGGAAGCAGCCGCAGTCAGCGACTATGTACTGGAAGGAGATAACAAATATTTAAACGACGAACAAAAATCCCGCCTGCGTATCATTCAGAAACAGGGCCCCGTTCCTTCCCATACCATCTGTGCCCGGGCATCCCTCTCTGCTTCCGACCGTGCTATCCTCCAAGAGGCACTGCTTGCGATGAACCAGCAAAATCCGTCACTTCGGGATCAGGTATTCAACGGGGAGCTGGTGGTGGTGGATCAGGATGAGCATCTGCAGGTCACCCGGGAAGCCCTCGAGGTGCAGAAAACACTGAAGCCATAATTTCTCATTCTTTCAGCCCATGGGATCCTCCTTTCTTGAAGCCAGCAATCTCGGACTGTCCCTGTCCGAAAACTGGCTTTTCCGGAAGCTTGACCTAAGCATTCCCTCCGGCTCTTTTGTAGCCATCACCGGGCCATCCGGGGTGGGCAAGACCAGCCTCCTCCGGGTGCTGGCCAGCCTGCTTTCCCCATCCGAAGGGAAGGTTCAATCCCATCTCTCCGGGGATCAGAAACTCTCGATGATTTTTCAGGACCTCCAGCTCGCCAGTGGGGCAAGCACCCTCTCCAATGTGCTGGGTGGATGCCTTGGCCGGCATTCCGGACTGAGAACCTTTTTGGGGTTCCCACAAAACGAAAAAGAGGAGTGTCTGAATTGGCTGGCAAAATTTGGCCTCCAGGAAAAATCCCGCCAGTGGGCATCCACACTTTCCCGGGGGGAACGCCAGCGGGTGGCGATCTGCCGCACACTGGTTTCCCGCCCCACCCTGCTTCTGGCGGACGAACCCGTGGCCAGCCTCGATGCGGAATGGGCAACCCGCACCCTGCAAATTCTAAGTAACACTCAAAAGGAAAATGGAGGCAGTATCATCTGCTCCCTCCATGATGAGGAGCAGGTTCAGCAATTTGCGGATTTTGTTATCCGTCTGAGCTCTACCGATCCCACCGCCTGGAGCTGGGAATCGATCTCCCGGGAGGTAGAATCATGAAACCGGAATTACCCTGGCACAGCCGTTTTGATCTGCTTGGGGTCACCTTTCTGATCTTCCTTGCCGGTGCCTTTTCTGCCCTCCCCGCTATTGAAGGATCAGGACGGGATCTTGATTACCTGGGTAACCTCGCCCGGTTCACCTCCCAGTTTTTCCCTCCCGATTGGTCCATTCTCGACCGTACCCTATCCGGTCTGCTCGAAACTGTTCAGATCGCCCTGGTTTCCACACTCCTGGCCATTGCTTTATCCTTTGTGATTTCCCTGGGAGCATCCCGTAACATTGCCCCCAGCTGGGTGCTTTGGCCCACCCGGATGCTGCTCAATATTATCCGTACCATCCCCAGCCTGCTCTGGGCACTGGTGGCGGTGGTAATTGTGGGTTCCAACTCTCTTGCCGGAGTAATTGCACTCACTCTCTACAGTGTTGGCTACCTTGCCAAATTCTTCAGCGAAACTTTTGAATCTGCCGATTTATCTGCCCAGCATGCCTTAAAATCTCTGGGAGCCAGCTCCTTTCAGGCTTTTCAGTTCGGGCTCTGGCCCAACGCCCGCCCCATTATCTGGAGCCATTGCCTATGGATGCTGGAATACAATATCCGCTCCGCCAGTATTATTGGCTATGTGGGAGCAGGAGGGATCGGCTTACACCTCAAACTTTATGCGGAATCTGCGGACAGCTGGAATAAATTCTCTCTCGTTCTGCTTTGCATACTGGTGGTGGTCACCATTCTCGATTTCACCGGTGAAAAAATCCGCTATGCCATCCGGCAAAAACTGGAAGGCAACTCCGCCGAGTAAAATCAGATCAGCTGGTTTGCCAGCTAGGTATTGGAATCCACATAATCGAACAGAAATTGATCCAGTGCCTTTTCCAGGCTCTTGAGAATATATTTTCTGCTCTTCCCCGCATCCCCAATCGTGCCATAGGTACCCTGCACAGGTTTGTAAAAATCACCCACTATTTTTCCATCATATCCATAGGCCTTGGCAGATTTCCGCAGGGATAATTCCAGACTGAACGACGTTCCCTTGCCCACAATCAGGAGCTCAATCCAGAGGTAGTGGTAGGGAGAATCGGAACGCTGGGGGCTGATCCCCTCTTTCATCAATTTCAATTTGGCCACCCGCAAGAGATGCTCCTCGGTGATACCCGCTTTATTTTTGGCAACTTTTTCTGCGAGCGGGGTGAGGGATTTGTAATCCCCATGTACTTTCAATCCCTTGTACTGCTTTGCCTGGCAGACCAAGTTGGAGACCAAAAATCCACCGGTAATAAGAAAAAGTAAAATTGTCTTAGGCATGTCTGGATGGGGTTGAATTTTCCTTGGAGATTTGCGGCTCCATCTCGTTTGAGTGGAAGACTGTTTCGTTCTCCAAATCCTGGCTCCATCTCTTCGAACCACATCCAACAAGAGAGAGCATTAGGGCACACATCAGAAGCATTTTTAGCATAAAATTACCCAATCATACTTTTTTTCTGCCGTCAAATGGTGTCCCCTTTTTAGCCTAGTGAAACATAGCTATGAGCTAGCGACCATCTACCATACGGCCGATTCCTCCCAGTAAAGATCCTTCCCCCTGGCTCTTGCCATCCATCGTTGGTGCATGCTGTAAAACCCGGTCTGCCAGTCTGGAAAATGGGAGGCTTTGCAACCACACAGCTCCATGCCCTCTCAGGGTGGCAAGAAAAAGTCCCTCTCCGCCAAAAACCATCGACTTTAATCCGCCCGCCATTTGGATATCGTATTCAATCCCCTGCTCAAATGCCACGATGCATCCGGTATCCACCCGTAAGGAATCGCCCTGCAACTGCTTACGGACAATGGTTCCACCAGCATGAACAAAAGCCATCCCATCTCCCGATAATTTTTGGAGAATAAATCCTTCCCCGCCAAAAAAACCGGCTCCTAATTTTTTCTGAAATGCAATGGATACACTGGTTCCCTGTGCCGCACAAAGGAAAGAGTCTTTCTGGCAAAGCACCTGGTTTTGATGTTCCCGTAAATTCAGACAAATAATTTTGCCCGGATAAGGAGCCGCAAACCCAACCCTCTTCTTGCCCACTCCCTGGTTGGTAAAATGGGTCATAAAGATAGATTCTCCCGTTAATGCACGCTTCCCCACATCCAGCAATTTGCCAAACAGACCCTGATTAGGTTGGGATCCATCCCCCATCTTGGCTTCAAAGACTATATCATCCTCCATGTAATTCATGGCACCGGCTTCTGCGATCACCGTCTCCCCGGGATCCAGTTCCACCTCCACAATTTGCATATCATCCCCAATCAGTTCGTAATCGATTTCGTG
>JAYPZT010000003.1:0-35252 GCA_038136415.1 Opitutales bacterium | reverse complement strand
AGTCTTTTACACAGCTAACATCTAAACAAGCCTTTTTTAAATGAAGTTCAAGATATCTTGTTTACTTTTTATCCAAAACCAACAGAGGGAATTATTATTATTGAAGAGAAAAAAGCCTCCCAACAAGGGGTATTGGAGCCCACCAGGTGGTAAGTTGAACATGGAAATTGGCGAATCGCCTCTTGAGTGTGCCTGCAGGGAAGCGGAAGAGGAAACGGGTTTAAAGTTAAAATTTTCCGATTTTAAGCCTTTTGGATATGTCTCTGAAAAAAATTACGAAGGAGATTCTCATTGGCTTATGTTTTTATTCGATTGTCTCTGTCCTATTGAGTTCAAGCCCAAAGACTTTGACGAGGGATGCTATGAGTTTTTTTGCCGCCAAGAGATTGATAAGATCAAAATACCTCCTTCTGATGCAAAATTGGTTTGGCCGTTTTACGATCGTCGGCACGAAGGATTTTTCGGGGTCAATGCCGACTGTAGCCAAAGTGAGCCAAAAATAAGGATTGAAGCGGATCCGAATTTATAAACAATAACTATCTTTTATTATTTTTTTCATGGAAGGCTTACACCACGATACTGATCTTGAAACTGTCAGTGAAAAACCCACTTCTACAGAACAGAATTTTGATCATATCGGTGATGTGAGTAATGGTGATTTTTCAAAAACTGCTATCAATCAATCTCTTTCGAGCGAAGAAAAGGTAGTCCTCTATTCTCAAATGGTTCGGATAAGGCGTTTTGAAGAGCGTTCTTTGCGGGCTTACCAACAAGGACATATTGGAGGTTTTCTGCATCTTTACATCGGGCAAGAAGCTGTGGCAGTTGGTGCTGTTTCTGTTATGTCTTCTGACGATCATGTAATTACTGCCTACCGGGATCATGGACACGCTTTAGCCGTTGGAATGGATATGGATGAATGCATGGCGGAATTATTCGGCAAAAAAACTGGCTGCTCTAAGGGCAAAGGGGGCTCCATGCACTTTTTTGCTCCTGATAAAAATTTTTGGGGTGGTCATGGAATTGTCGGAGGGCAAACACCTCTTGGGCTAGGTATTGCCTATGCTTTAAAGTATAACGAGAAAAAAGGGGCTTGCTTGTGTTTTATGGGAGATGGTGCAACCAATCAGGGTCCTTTCTATGAATCGTTGAACCTGGCCTCTCTCTGGAATTTACCTGTGGTATTTGTAATTGAGAATAATGGATATTCAATGGGAACTTCTGAAAGTCGGCATTCTGCGGGTGAACCCCTCGCTAAAAGGGGAGATCCCTTTGATGTGAACTGGTCTGTGCACCAGGGACATGATCTCTACGAAGTGAGGGAAGCAATTGGCAATGCCCTTTCCTTGGCTCATGAAAAGCAAAGTCCATCTGTGCTTGAAATCGTTACCTACCGATACAGGGGCCATTCTGTTGCTGATCCAGATCAAACCTATCGAAGCAAGGAAGAGATTGAGGAATATAAAAAGAACAAGGATCCCATTAACCTGTTCAAAGACAAGTTGTTGGCAGAGGGAGTTCTCACAGAGACTCAGGCTCAGGAAATTGACAAATCGGCAAAGGAAGAATCAGATGCCTCTGCTGAGTTTGCTCTTGCAAGCCCATTTCCAGATCCAACCGAACTCATGGACCATATTTATTGGGAATCTGACCATCCGGAGGATAAATCATCTGAAGGAACCCTCTTTTTCGAGACGATTTAATCACCATGGCAATTATCACTTACAGGGAAGCTTTAAATCAGGCTCTTTCAGAAGAAATCGAAAGAGATAAAAATGTGGTCCTCATGGGTGAGGAGGTGGCCCAATTCAAGGGTTCTTACAAGGTCTCCGAAGGTATGCTTGAAAAATTCGGAGGAGAAAGAATCATTGACACGCCGATCAGCGAGGCTGCTTTTTCTGGTCTTGCTGTTGGTGCTGCGATGATGGGTATGCGTCCGGTTGTTGAATTCATGTTTTGGAGCTTTTGTTATGTTGCTTATGATCAAATTTTTAACAACGCAGCAAACATTCGCTACATGTCAGGTGGGTTAATTAATGTTCCTATTGTCTTCCGTGGGCCCGCAAATGGAGGGACAAATGTTGGAGCCACTCATTCTCACACCCCTGAAAATTTTGCTGCCAATACTCCTGGCTTGAAAGTTATTTGTCCATCCACTCCAGCAGACGCAAAAGGCTTGTTGAAGGCCGCGATCCGGGACAATGATCCGGTGTGCGTAATGGAAAATACCATTCTCTACAATCTGAAGGATGAAGTGCCTGAAGATAAAGATTTCTTGATCCCTCTAGGTAAAGCAAAGACTGTTTTGGAGGGTACAGACCTCTCGATAATCTCACATGGTCGCTCTGTTCACACCGCCCTTCAGGTAGCTGAAACTTTATCAGAAAAACACAATATCTCCGCAGAAGTCCTCGATCTCAGGTCCATTCGGCCCCTGGATGTAGACTCTGTTATTAATACCGTTAAAAAAACCAATCGGGTTTTACTGGTAGAAGAAAATAAGCCTTTTTGTGGAGTTGGTGCTCAGATTTCCTATTTAATACAGGATCAGGCATTCGACTACCTCGATGCCCCCATTAAAAGAGTTTCCTCAATTGATGCACCGCAGGCTTACAGTAAGGCATTAGAAAATATTCAAATCCCTAACCACGACCGAGTTCTACAAAAAGCATTGGAACTAGCTTCTTAATCCTATGAGCACCATAATTGAGATGCCAAAATTGAGCGATACAATGACTGTTGGAACAGTCGTTAAGTGGCATAAAAAGGCAGGTGATCGTGTCTCGAATGGTGACATACTGGCAGAAATTGAAACAGATAAGGCCACGATGGAGCTTGAGAATTTCGATGATGGCACCTTGTTAAAAATTTTTGTTGAAGAGGGCGAAGAAGCAGATATTGGATCAGCTCTTGCCGTTGTCGGCGAGGAAGGTGAGGTGATTCCCGAGATACCCACTGGAAATGATAATAAAGATCAATCGGATGACAGTGAAGCAGAGTCTGACGAAGAACATATTGAGCCTATTCTCCCTGAACAAAAAACTGAGCCCAATTTGCAGGAGAATAGGATCAGGGTGTCCCCTCTCGCAAAAAAAATTGCTCTTAAAAATAACATCGACCTTAGTCAAATTGTGGGTTCCGGCCCGCAAGGAAGAATTATCAAAGCAGATGTCGAAAATTTTCTTTCACCAAACTCAACTCCTCTAGAGCAAAGCGTTGCTAAGAATACTCCTAGTTCTACAAATTTGCGCAAACTCCCAGGTAAGAAAGTGCCCCTTACCAACATTCGCTCGATTATCGCGACAAGACTACTTGAGTCTAAAACGAGCATTCCACATTTCTACTTGCAGCGTGAAATTAACGCCCTACCCCTTCGATTGGCACGGGAAGCTATCAACAACAAACTTGCTACTCATGCCAAGGACAATAACGGTGCTCGCGTCAGTTTAAATGACATCATTTTAAAAGCCTGTTCGGAAAGTATTTTTGCAGTTCCTGAAATCAATACCTCTTGGGGCGAAAAAGAAATTATTTTTCACGAGGATATTAATTTGTCCTTCGGGGTTGCTGTGGAAGATGGTCTTTTAACTCCAGTAATCCGAGAAGCCCAGAATCTCGATCTTCTTGGTATTTCCGTTTATGCAAAAAGCTTAATCGAAAAAGCCCGTAGCAAAAAACTCAAGCCTGATGAAATGAGTGGATCCACCTTCACTGTTACCAATTTGGGCATGTTTGGCATCGATTTCTTTAGTGGTATTATTAATCCACCAAATGCCGCTATCCTTTCGATTGGGACATCTGTCAAAAAGCCTGTTGTTGCCCAGGATGGGTCCATTCAACCCGGTGAGACCATGACGATAGGCCTAAGTTGCGACCATAGATTAATCGACGGGGCAGTTGGTGCCCAGTTCTTATCGGTTCTGGCAGCTAACCTGGAAAATCCAGCTTTAATGTTGGTTTAATATGTCATCCCTAGCTGGGATGTCTTTTACTTAACTCGTTCGTGGGCGTTTTCAACCAACCAATCTCCAACAGTGGTTAGCATGTTGTTGATAGAATCTTTTGAATCTTGAAGGTTTGTGGGGCTCACTTCCCCGGAACCAAATAAATAGTACTTTATTTTGGGTTCTGTTCCACTTGGGCGAATGGCAACATTGAAGTCATTTTCTAGGGTGATAAAGATGAAATTTTGTTCTACCAATGGATCTTCATCTTCATCAAGATACCCTTTTTCTTGAAAATCCTTTGTAGAAGAAACCTTTATGCCGGCAATTTCAGTCAATGCATTCTTTCGATATGATTCAGTTAATTTAGCAATGGTTGCACTGCCCTGTGCTCCCTCAAAGTAGATATTTTCAGTTTTTTCAGCGTGGTAGCCATACTTTTGATATAAACTATCCAAAAATTCGAGAGGGGTCTTCTTAATTGACTTGAGGTACGCAAAAACTTCAGCAACAGCCAGTGATGATGCGTTCCCGTCCTTATCCCTAACAAGGTCAAAAGGTAAATATCCGTAGCTTTCCTCTGCAGAAAGAATCACACAGGTACTGTACCTCGAAAGTATATCCATTCTTGAAAAAAGTTCTGTATCATCAAAATCAATAGACAGACCCTCCTTTTCCTTCATTTGCAGTTTGGCAGTATCTTCGTACTTACCTATTTTTTCTGCCATCCACTTAAAACCTGTGGGTGTATTTATACATTTAATGCCATTCGCATTTGCTATCTTGGAAATTAAAGGAGTGGTGACAAAAGTTTTCAAAAAGGCAAACGAACCACTATTTTCATCTCTGATAATTTGCCTCTTCTTTAGAGCAAGTATTCGATACTCTGCTAATAGACTTGCTATTTGGTTTCCGGTTAAACAGGTAAACTTTCCACTCTCTGCTTTGACTGCAACACCTATTCTATCACAGTCAGGGTCACTGCCAATAACCGCATCTGATTTGGTCTTTTTTGCAACCCTTATTCCCATCTCCAGAGCTTCTGGATTTTCGGGGTTTGGTGATTTAACTGTAGTAAAGTTTGAGTCATGGCTGTTCTGCTCATCCACAAGGGCAACCTCTACACCATGATCCCAAAGAGCAGGGACTGACGCGATAGATCCAGTTCCATGAATCGGAGTGAAAACCAACTTGGGTGGATTGTCTTTTATTAAATCTGGGTCGATAACCGCATCTTCAAGAGCAGCCAAATAAGCCATATCATCAAGATTGGGTAAGATGGTTGGGTTTTTCTTTGCAAGTTTGTCTTCGGTTAACCAGGGGATAATTTCGGAAAGTGAAATTCCGGTGTATAATTTAACAATCTCCTTATCATGAGGAGGGACCAGTTGGCCGCCATCTGCAAAGTAGGCCTTAAACCCATTATCATGAGATGGATTGTGGCTTGCTGTAATAACGACTCCGGCATGAGCATATCGATTTCGTACCGTAAAACTCAATTGCGGGGTTGAGCGTGGTCCATCAAACAACATCGCATATCCTCCAAGGTCCTCCCATGCACCCGCAACTAATTGAGCAAATTTTTGAGAAAAATGTCTGACATCATGAGCAATTACTATCCTTGCTTGCTCCAGTATTCCTTTGGTGGCATTCCAACTCTCAACATATTTGTATAAGGCAAGCGTTGCTCTAAGAACAGTGAGTTCATTTAAAGTGTTACTACCTACGGCAGCATATTGAGGAGTCGTTCCGTCTTCACTGTTTCCTTTTTCTGTGGGCGTTATGAATCTCCCAATCGTTCTTCCTCTCATTCCTCCTGTCCCAAAAGAGAGTGGTTTGTGGAAACGATCGTTAATTTCCTCCCACTCTTCTTGATCAATTAATTCATTAAGTGATTCCCTGATCCAAGAAGGTAAGGTGTCATCTTTAAGGTATTCCGATATATTTTCATATGCACTTTGCAGTACTTGTTCTTCAGACAGGGCTGTTTTCAGTTTTTCTGTAGTCATTATTTGTAATATTTTAAAAGTTTACGGTTGGTCCGTTTTCATCGAAAACTGTCGGTTGGTTGATTGGCAAACGGTCCCTGAGTTTTTCGCTCTTTTGGTTAAATTCATAAAAAGAAGGCGAGTATAAAGGAGATATCTCTATTTTATCTGTGCTTCTGGCAATTTTTGAATCATCTAGCCAGCGGCAAGCTCTTTTTGTCTGCAGTTGGGTAGAGCTATGCAAAGAGTCGTCACCTGTCTTGTTCTTGATTGGTGCGAATTCCTCCTCTCTGGAAACTTCAAGTATTAAAGAATTCTGTGCTTTGGGCAAGGCATCAAAAATAAAGGTTTCTAATTTTATACCATTCGGTTCTGTTGGTGATATGCTTATACCATCATTGTTGATACATGGAACCGCTTTATGTGCAGGGTGAAAGGGTAACTGTTCATCCTCTTGGGACAAAACCTTTTCCATAAAAGATCGGCTTAAAATATGTATGGCGATACTTCCAAGGCCATGGTTTAAAAATCCTCTCTCATCTTTTTTTTGTGCAACTTCTTGGGGCAGATCACTGTACTCGATGACTTTAACTTTGCCATTTTCGGATACAAATGTACCAACTTTTTCCTCTGGATTTACTTTTTTTACAGCCTTACTTGACATTTCAGAGGAATGGTAACTGTGCAAACCAACAAAAGTGGGGTCCAAACAATTAACCATGGGGTTGTCGACTTGGAAATAACTAAGGTACTTTATGTCCTCCTCAGCCATTAATTTTATAATGCCTGCTTTCTTGAGAGCTTCCAGGCTACCACCATGGCCATCTGGGCTCATCGCTAGTTGATTCTTCTTGGCCAATAAAAATTTTCCGTTTTTATCAAATACAGGGATCATTCCTTGTTCGAAAAAGTGAATTTTTTCAGGCGGATACCCGAAAAAACCCTCTTCCGCAAAATAATTGGTTGTCTGGCTATGATTGGCTTTGCTGGTCATGATAAACCAATTAAAAACACGCCCGTACTTTTCTGAGTGAAATTTCAGGTTCTCTGTAAAATAATGAAAAAGAGATTTTTGGCTTAATGGTGTACAATTGATTGTGCCTTTTGGCCCATCGTGCCCTAATCTAGTACCCTGTCCGCCCGCTACGGTAAAAGCCGCAACTGATCCTGAGGCTAATATTTCTTCACCCAATTTTCTGTAGTCAGATAAGTCGCTGGATACAGGGTTCGTTCCATCGAAGCTTTTTGCTTTCTCAAAAATGGTTTGTGTTGGAATTACTTTCTGAGACTGGTTCCATGCTTTCAGGCATCTAGAAAGATCTACTTCTCTCAGTTGATCGAGGAATTCCTCTGCTTCTTGGGGAGACAGTAAGGGCCAGTGGCGAAATACATGTTCTTGACCATATTCAAGAAATTCAGCTTCGAGGTCTTCTTTCGATTTCATCATTTAGTCTGCCGGGAACCTGTAAAGCCATTCTTCTTTTGTCCCATACCCCAATTCTTTTCTTGCAACATCCTCCTGAAAATCCGGACTTCTTCTCAACTGATCCAAAAATTTTTGATGTTTGGTAGCTTCTCCTTTTAGAGATTCTAATTCTTTGATTAAAACAGATTCACGACTTTTCCAGTGACTGTACTCTTGGTGTGCCCCGTTTAACTGGACAAACAAATAAGATAGGGCTATCGAGGCAACAATTACAGCTAAGCCAATTATTAATTTTTTATTTCTGTTCATGGTGTTAGCCGTAAATGTCATGAAGCCTAATTAACCCCAAGAAAAGACTATTTTCGGGACTAACAACTGGTAAAAGAGATATTGGCGAAGGTTCTCTTTTTTCCATTATTTGAAGTGATTCCCCAAGACTGATGTTTGGGGAAATCGTTGTTGGATTCTTTGACATTATACTTTGGGCATTTTTGCTCAGGATATTGTCATCTTCTTTAAGTTCTCGCCTTAGGTCTCCATCGGTTATTAAACCAACTAATTTTTGGTCATTTATCACACAAGCTGCTCCAAGAGGAAACTCTGTCATTTTTATTACCACTTCCTTCATTGGTGTTTCCATTTTCACACAAGCTACCTTAGCGGGTTTGTGCATAACATTGGATACTTTTAAAAGTAGGTTTCTTCCTAATTGGCCCGCGGGATGCGTCTGGGCATACTCGTTGTGACTAAAATTTCGTCTTTTCATTAGGCAGGAGGCGATGCCATCTCCTATTGATGATGCTACTGCGAAACTTGCGGTTGGAACGATTCTTAGAGGGTCCGCCTCTTGGTCAACAGATGCGTCGATACATACATCAACACTGTTGCCAAGCGGACTGTTGGGGTTCCCCAAGATGCCAATTATTTTCGCTTCTCTTGAACGAAATACTGGTTCAAGGTATACAAGCTCTGGTGTTGTCCCGCTGTTGGATAAATAAATTACTGGGTCTCTAGGTTGGTGAATTCCTAAATCTCCATGCACCGCTTCGGATGGGTGTAAAAAATAAGCAGGCGATCCGGTGCTGGATAATGTCGCGGCCATTTTTTTTCCAACATGACCAGATTTTCCTATTCCTGTAATAATAATTTTTCCTGATGTTTTGAAGAGTATTTCAATTGCCTGCTCAATATCAGAATCGTCTAATTTTTCTGCGGAAGAAATAATTGATTTGGCTTCTTCCACCATCACTCTCCTGGCGGTAGTCGCATCATTTGAGGTGTCATTGTTTCTCATATCTTTCTCTTACATAGTTTCCTGAAGATTACGAAAATAAAAAAATAACCTTTCCCGCATTTATCCTCCAAGATTCTTGCATTGGATATCTTTTTTGCATTTGATGAGCTTGTGCATCAAGTAACATTTTCTGAACAAAGCTTAAGTGCCCTAAACAGTCTTCCTCAAGTTGAACAACTTTCTATCGTAGAAGAGTTAAGTTCTCTTTCGAGTTCCATTCTCAAAGAAAACCCAAGCAATATCGGTAAGTTTCATCGAAAGGGTAAGTGCTTCTACAGAATACGACTAGGAGAATTAAGAGTCTATTTTGAAAAGATAGAAAACGCATTGCACTGTCACTACATTCTTCCCAAGAATACTTTTAATGATTTTCTTTTCAGATGCAATCTTCCTGCATCTAATGAAATGGCCACTGAAAACCATCCTGGCTTTTGGGACTATCTTGAAACTCTTACAAGAAGCTCAAAAGGTGAGTAAAGGTTGGGAAATATTGCAAATAAATATTAACTTACTACCGTAGGTTTGCTCTTAACTTTTCCTTCTTACAATTATTCATATAGCCTTTCTCTCATAAGTTACTAACTGCTAGAACTTTATAATCTTATTAAGTTATCCACTTTCTTAATAAGATTAATTTTTTTTCAATAATTTATCTATCTAACAATTAAGCGTTGTTAATTTGTCCCTTATTTTACAAAAAGATTACCAATGAAGCTACAAATCAACCGTGATCACTTTAGTTCCGCCCTTCAACTTGTTTCCAGTGTTGTTGGTACCAGAAAAACAATGCCCATTCTGCAGAATGTACTTCTTGAGGCAAAGGGTGAAGCTCTTCATCTTACCACGACAAACTTAGATTTGGGTATTCGTTGTGCAGTAAAAGCAAATGTTGAGAGTGAGGGAACAGTCACTTTGCCTGTAAAGGACTTGGCAAGAATCGTTAGGGAGTTAGCAGATATTGAAGTAAATTTGGATACATCTGGTGGGACAAAAGCTACGATTACTACCAGAGGGTCGGTATTCAATGTTGTGGGAATGGACTCCAAAGAGTTTCCCCCTCTTCCCGAATTAGCGGAAAGTAGAGAGTTTGCCATATCCCGAACAAAACTATCCTCTATGTTGAAAAGTATATCCTACGCACAGTCGATTAACGAGGAGAGATATATGTTAAAAGGCGTTTTCTTTCAATTAAGCGAAAATGAATTATCATTGGTGGCCACAGATGGAAGAAGACTAGCTGTCACATCCGAAAAATCTTCTAACTTTGATGGTTTAACCGGAGAATTTATTTTGCCCTCCATGACAGTTGCTGAACTCGAAAAGTTGCCGAAAATAGGAGATCAAATAGGAGTTACATTCACTGACAGACAAGCAGCATTTCATATGCAGGTAAGTGGAGATCAAGAAGAGAACTTAGGGTATGTCGATTCCATCCAATTAGTCTCAAAAGTCGTTGAAGGAAAATACCCAAACTTTAAGCAAGTTATCCCAAAAGATGACTTTAATGAGGCGATCATAGAGAGAGAGCTAATGCAGGAGTGTGTGCACCGTGCAGCTCTTGTTTCCGAGGAAAAAGTAACACTAAGAATAAAGTCAGGAGAAATGGAGATTACGGGTCAAAGCGTTATGGGTGATGCTTGCGAATCTATGAACATTGATTACAGCGGACAAGATTCGATTGTATCTTTCAACCCTCGCTTTCTTTTGGATCCCTTAAAATCACTTACCCTAGACAAAGTAGTGTTCGAATTCCGAGATGATATGAGTCCCGGAGTTTTCAAAGTAAATCCAAGTAAAGAAGAAAGCGTAAATTTCTTGTGTGTAGTTATGCCAATTAGGACTGATTAAATTCTTTAGGATAAAAAAAGGTTTCGCCTTCAAAATTTTTCAATTCATAAGAATCCCGACTTTCGTTGATCAGATAATTGGGATTAATGGGAATTTTTCCGCCGCCTCCAGGTGCATCAATAACATACTGAGGAATAGCGTATCCTGTAGTGTGTCCTCGAAGTTTTTTTATAATTTCTAAGCCTTTGGTAACATCTGCACGAAGATGTGAACTACCTTTAACTAAATCGCACTGATATAAATAATAGGGCCTAACCTTCATCATCATGAGCCTATGTATTAAGCTTTTCATAATTTCAATATCATCGTTAACACCAGATAAAAGAACCGATTGGTTGCCCAACGGGATTCCGTTCTTTGCAAGCTTGTGGCATGCATTTTTTAGCTCAATAGTACACTCTTTGGGGTGATTAACATGGATACTCATCCAAAGGTTGGGATGTTTGTTTAGTGCACTCAGTAAAGATGCCGTTATTCTTTGCGGCATAAAAACTGGAACTCTCGAACCAATTCGCACAAACTCCACATGTTTAATGTCAGCTAATTTAGACAACAACACAGCTAACTTCTCGTCAGATAACAGCAGTGGATCTCCTCCGCTAATTAAAACATCTCGAATGTTTTCATGCTTAGAAATGTATTCTAAGCACTCCTCAATGTTAGGCCTAAATCCGTAGCCGTTGGCGTTAGAAACTAATCTACTCCTTGTACAGTACCTACAGTAAGCCGCACACCTATCTGTAACCAAGAAAAGAACCCTATCTGGGTAACGATGAACAATTCCAGGCACTGGTGATGAACCTTCTTCACCAACGGGGTCGGAAAACTCATTAGGGCTAAAAGTGGCTTCACTTCCTGTGGGGATAACTTGTTTCCTTATGGGGCAGTCAATATTCTCAGGGTTGATTAGGTTGAAAAAATGAGGAGTAATTGAGACTAAAAGTTTTTCTCCTGCTATTTTAAACCCAACAAGTTCTTCTTCACTGAGATCTAGGTATCGTTTTACATCTTCCATCTTAGTAAGACGGTTCTTCATCTGCCACCTCCAATCATTCCAGTCAGTATCACAGACATCAGACCAATAGCCCTTACCACTAAACCAACGTTTTGTATTGTCTATTGGATGCATATTATCAATTTTTAAATAGGTAGTATAACAAAAACAAAAAAGGTTAAAATATAAAATGAGCTTATAATTAAAAACCTATGATTTAAATTAAGTTTTAAATGATAAGAAAAAAGAAAAGAAGCAAAAAGAATTAAATGGATTGAGTTATGCAAATCTAAAGCGATAACACCAACAATATTTGCATTAATATTGGCAAAGTAATCACAAATCCAAAACACATATAATTGTATGTATTCAAGGATGTAAAATAATATATCTATATGAATAATTATTGAAAAAAATGAAATTGAAAAGAATAAAAATATTATTGGTTGTAATAAAAAATTTGTAATGAAAGAAAAAGCAGGAAAATGATTAAAATAATCAATAAGTAATAAACTAGAGGCAAAAGAACAAGTAATGGTTAGCTTAAAAATACTCAAACAGTAAGAAAATAAACTTTTATTAAAACCCTTGGTTGTATTGCTTTTAAAAACCCAAACAATTCCAGTCACAATAGTGTAAGACATCTGAAAACCAACAGAAAACAAACTTTCACCCTCTATAAATAAGATAATTAAACCTGATACCAACAAAGAGTTCATGGAGTTCTTTTTCCTTTGAAGCATGGAAAATAAAAGAAATAGAAATAACATTAGCCATGCACGAATAGCGGAGTCAGGAAAGCCTACAACCATAACATAAATTCCAGCAGAAAGAATTCCCAAGATTTCACAAAAAATATTTTTTAAAAAAAGAATCGAACAAACTTGTCTCACCAAAATGTACATGAATCCAACGTGTAACCCACTGACAGCAAAAAGATGAAGGACGCCTGCCTCTTGGAATGATTTTATCTCAGAGTGTTTAATGAATCTGCTATCGCCCAGAATTATGGCACAGGCTAAGTTCCCATGTGGGTTGTTTGGAAATCGTTCGGTTAGGAAGCTTTTAATTGTACCCCAAAAACCTTTATAAAATTTATAAACCCTGACATTTTTTAATAGAATTGTTGAATCAACCGAAACCAACTGGCATGAAACCCTAGTTAATTTATCATCATATTTTGCGTGTTTATCTAAGCGTACAATGGTTCCACATAGATTATTATTTAAAGGGTTAGTATTTATTATTTCATAGTGATTTAGATGCTTTCTCTCTAAAACTAAAGAATACTCCTTTGAGCAAAATTCTTTGTAATTAATTCTTTTGTTAATATTAATGATGATATTAATCAAAAAAATTGATAACCCAAATATATATAAGTAAAACCATACTTTTCTTTTGAATATACTTGTACCAAGAAGCACTTTTGTGGCTATGAGTATAAATAGAGATAAAATGTAAACTAATATGCTACCGTAGAGAAAACATTTCTCTAAAATAATCATCAATACAACCTTTAAGGTAAATATTCCTAGCCAAGTGCGGTTGAACCAGTCTATCCATTTCATGGTAATTGGACTTGTACTGGTGTTCATTGGCGGAGTATTTTAGTCACTGATGCTTTACGAGAGATCATATATGAGAAACAGGTCGTTCCGAATTCGATCAATGACTGACATAACCTTGATGGTTCTAATCGTTTGTTTCATTATTCAGTCGGTTATCGAGCTTTTCACTGGCTCCCTTCTTGTCAAGGAACTACTCTCCTTAAGCCATAATGGATTAAAAAATGGTTTTATTTGGCAGCTTGTTACCTACGGGTTTCTGCATGACGGGCCACTCCACTTGATATTCAATCTTTTGGGCATTCATTTTATCGGTCGATCATTGGAATCAATGGTAGGTCAAAAATTATTTC
The DNA here is from genome assembly GCA_038136415.1 of Opitutales bacterium. GTDB lineage: Bacteria > Verrucomicrobiota > Verrucomicrobiia > Opitutales > Seribacteraceae > Chordibacter. The sequence goes on along the minus strand of JAYPZT010000003.1, from coordinate 21,840 downwards.
TAACATCTATCGTAATTAGTCTGTTCTTGGGAGGATTAATGTGGTTAAGCTTCAACCCAAAAACTGTAAATCTGATAGGTTTTTCTTCGTCTGTTCTCGGAGTGGTTACACTCTACTGTCTTATTAAACCCGAAGATAAAATAAATTTACTGTTGTTTTTCATTTTACCTGTTTCTATCAAGCCCAAATTCATCCTCTACGGACTTATTGCTATTGAAGCATATGGGTTTCTTTTCGTTGAACTAAAGCTTGGTAGTCCCATTGCTCATAGTGCTCACCTAGGTGGCATAATTACTGGATATCTCATCTATTTTCTTGAGATTAAAAAAAGTTTCTTGAGCGACTTGCTCACGAAACTTCCTAGGTTCACAATGCAAGTCTCTACAAATAGTAAAGGCAGTAAATCACCAAAATTTGCAACCAAACAAAAAAACAAATATACTGTGAATTTTGATTCTCATCAAAGCATTCAGCAAGAAGTAGATAGGATTTTGGATAAAATAAATTCAGAGGGCTTCGGGGCCTTGAATCAAAGAGAAAAATCTATCCTGGAAAAAGCAAAAAATTTCTTAAAAAAATAAGCTCTAACCCACTAATTCATTGAAAATGTTCAAATTAGCAATCTCATTGGTTCTGTTTCTATCCCATTCATATATACTCGCTAATCAAAGCAATGAGATAGACAACTTTGATACTACATCTGAAGCGGATCCTGATATAGACGGGCTCAAAGCATTAGTTCCTAGTGAACAAATGGCACACGAAGCAAAGTGGTTAATACACGCATTAGAAAAAGCACACTTCAATAAAATCTCTGCACTTGATGTAAATGCTACGATATTTTTGGAAAGATTTCTAAAAAATCTAGATCGACAGAAACTATTTTTCTCACAGCAAGACTTAAAGAAATACAACGATCGATACAGTTCTACACTTATAACATACCTGTCTCAGGGAAATTTGTTCCCTGCTTTTGAGATTTATTCAGATTACCGAAAGAAAGCAATTACCAGACTCTCTCAGGTGTCTGAAAGTAAGTTGGTTAGTCTAGATCTTAAATCAGATCAGACATATACTCCGCAGAGGCAAGACCTTGAGTGGGGCGAAGATGAAGAAACGCTCAATAAGACCTGGATAAATCTTCTAACGCATGAACTAATTACGGAAAGTTTGGTCTCTTCAGATACTAATGCATCTGAGCCCCACTTAGAAAAAGATAAAATAGAATCGTTAGTAACTGCTCGCGAAGAAATTACTAAGAAATATGCAAGATGGAAAAAAAATATTTTAGAATTTGAGCCGTCAGATATTCAAGAATTATACCTATCTACCCTTACTCAAATGTTTGATCCCCACACAAGCTTTCTAAATGTAAAGGAGAAAGAAAAATTCGACCAAAATATGCATAACGAATTTGTGGGAATAGGAGCTGTTTTAACAGATAATGACGGATACTGTACTATAAAAGAGCTTCTACCAGGTGGGCCAGCTGAAGCTTCAAGGGCATTAGAGCCAGAAGATGTTATCCTTAAAGTTGCCCAAGGAGAAAGCGAGTTTGTAAATGTGGTAAATATGAAATTATCAAAGATAGTTGAATTAATCAAAGGGCCAGAAAATACACTGGTTCGTCTAGAGATTAGATCTATCAAGGATAAATCAATTACTAAAAAGGTAAGAATTATAAGAGAAAAGATTAAGCTCACAGCAAATTTAGCCTCTGCGAGTATTCATCTAGCAGATTTTAATAATACAGAAACAAAAATTGGTGTAATAAATCTTCCGTCATTTTACGGATCGTCAGGAGATGGCCCAAAGGCGACTGAAGATGTAGATCAACTAATCACTAAACTAAAAAAAGATCAGGTAGAAGGTATAATATTGGACTTAAGAAGAAATGGCGGTGGTTACCTCAGCGAGGCTGTAAATCTTGCCGGACTCTTCATTAGTAGGGGTCCTATTGTGCAGGTTAAAAGCGTTGATGGAAAAATCAGAAAAAAGTTCGATTTCAATCCAAAATTAAGCTGGAATAAACCACTCATTATTCTTACTTCCAGATACAGTGCTTCCGCATCCGAGATAGTTGCAGGAGCACTCAAAGATTTAAAGCGGGCAATTATAGTTGGTGATAGTGCGACACATGGAAAAGGAACCGTACAATCCCTCTTACCTATGAATGTGCCCATCCTTTCAAATTTAGATCAACAAAAGAGAAGTGCAGCAAAAATAACCATACAAAAATACTACCTCCCTTCTGGAAATAGCACTCAAATAAAAGGGGTCGAGAGTGATATTTCATTGCCGTCGATTAACGAGTTGCTTCCGATTGGCGAATCGGATCTCGATAACGCTCTTTCTTGGGATCAAATCTCCTCTGTGAATTACAAGAGACCTGATGGAGAATTTTATTTACATGCAGACGCGATTGACAATTTATTATCCCTGAGTCTAACAAGGCAAACAAAGAATCCAGAGTTTCAGTATTTGCGAGACAGCATTGAGCTATTCATGAAACGAAAAGAACAAACTGATTACTCTTTAAATTATAGTGATCGACTCAATGAAATTGTAAGTGACCGAAATGCTTCTTCTGCTTTAGATATTAAATTTGAAGCACTAGAGGCCTTATCTTTTGAAAGCAAAAGCATCTATCTTGATATTGTTAATAAGCAAAAGGAAAAATCCAGGGCAATTACTGGATCGAAGGAAGATTCTAATTTAAACATATTTGCCATGCCGGAATCATTGGATATTAAATTACATGAATCGATTCGCATTATGACTGATTGGCTAAGAATGTTGGATATGGAACAAAGCCAAGCCAATATTTCATCTAAGATTTAAGTTTTTGGGCTATTACAAATCTGTTTAATTTGTGATAATCTTTTATTATATCTACTTCGAATTTGTCTGCTAGTGCTGATTTTACTTGTTCACTTTGACCTACACCTATTTCCAGGGAAAGTATTCCACCAATAGGCAAATTTTTCTTAGCAATTCCAATAATCTTCTCAATATCAGCAAATCCATTCTTTTCTGATATCAGTGCATTTATTGGTTCGTTTTCTTTAACTTCTGGCTCCGTTCGTTCCCACTCATCTTGAGAAAGGTACGGGGGGTTTGAAACAATTAATTGATATTCATGCTGAGTAAAATCATCCTTAGACCAATCGAATTGTAATGCCTTAACTCGATCCTCAAGATTGTTTTGTAAAATATTTTCCTTAAACAAGGATATTGCACATTCAAATTTATCAAAACCAAATCCAACAGTTTTTTTAAATTGATTACAGAGAGCTAAAATAATGGCTCCAGTGCCTGTCCCAAGATCAGCAATTTTACCAGAAAAATCTTTTCCTAAGCGATGACATATATACTCTACGAGCAATTCTGTTTCTGGTCTAGGTATTAGTGCCCTTTTATCAACTTTTATCCGAATTCCGGCAAACTCCACTTCCTTTAACAAATATTGTAATGGGACCCTTTTGGCTCTTTGAACAATTAACTCTCTCAACGCCAAAATTTTATCCGTTGGAATAAATTCACCGTATTTTAAATAAAGATCTAATCGACCGCATCCTAAAACATGAGCAATGATCCATTCGGCATCATTTTTTGGCTTATCAATTTTATATTTATCCAAAAAAACCGCGGATTTTTCAATTGCCTGGATTATGGTTAAGCGATTTTCCTCAATCATTTTCTTTTAGCAGATGATTTAGTTTCTTTTGATGATCATTACTTACTAATTCATCTAAAACATGATCTAAGTCCCCAAGCATTGTTGATGTCAAGTTGTGTGAAGTATAATTTATGCGATGGTCCGTCAATCGGCTCTGGGGAAAATTGTAGGTTCTTATACGTTCGCTTCGATCACCAGACCCTACTTGGGTTTTTCTATCCTGGGCATATTTCTCATTTTCTTCGGCCTGTTTTTGTTTAAACAGCCTGGACCGCAACACAGTCATAGCTTTATTTTTATTTTTTAGCTGTGACCTTTCATCTGCACAGTAAACCGTGATTCCGCTGGGTTTATGAAGAAGTTGTACGGCAGAGTCGGTGGTATTAACTCCTTGGCCACCTGGACCACTTGCTCTGCAAACATTTATTTCCAGATCATTCGGATCTATGTGGATTTCAATGTCTTTAGCTTCAGGCAATACAGCTACAGTCGCTGTGGAAGTATGAATTCTACCACCCGCTTCTGTAACAGGAATTCGCTGTACCCTGTGTACACCACTCTCGAATTTCATGCGACTCCACGCAGACTCCCCTTTGAATATAAAAATGACCTCTTTAAAACCTCCAGTTTCAGATGGATTTTGCCCGAGAATTTCAAAAGACCAGCCCTTAGATTCACCATACTTGGTATACATTCTGAATAAATCTGCGGCAAAAAGGGAGGCTTCATCACCTCCTGCACCAGCCCGTATTTCCATAATAGTATTCTTTCCTGCTTCTGCATCTGCAGGCAGCATGGCAACAAGTAAATTCTTTTCAAGAACAGCCCATTTTTCTGTTAATTGCACGATTTCCTCTTTTGCTGCTTCCTGCAATTCAGGATCACTAACCATGTCTTCAGCTTCACTTATTTCTTTCAGGCAAACACTCGCTATCTCGTGCAGATTTAAAATTTCACCTACCTTATTGTGTTCTCTCGAAACACTACTTGCCTTTTCCGAATCCTTAAAAATATCAGGATCCGCAAGTTCCAACTCAAGTTCATTGTATCGTTGCCGAAAAGGGTCGATATTTGGTAATTTATACATGGCTTTTTAATATATTCTGAATCAATCGAAAATCTATCAAATTGAACACCCCGTCACAACCCAGCAAATTGTATAGCCAAAATGTAGTGGCATGTGTGTGGGATTTTGATAAGACACTCATCCCCGGCTATATGCAAACTCCTTTATTTTCTAGATATGGAGTTGATGAAGAAGTCTTTTGGAAAGAAGTAAATTACCTTCCAGACCTCTATGCCAAACGAGGTTTAAGGGTATCATCTGATACCATCTACCTCAACCACCTTCTTAGTTATGTTAAATCTGGAAAAATGCGCGGTTTAACGAATAAGGATCTTTTAGACTTGGGTGCTGACCTCAATTTTTATCCAGGCTTACCACAATTTTTTAAGGAGTTATCCAAAATACCTAAGGAAGAAGAATTTAAATCTTATGATTTCAAGATTGAGCACTATGTGATTAGTACAGGCCTCTCACAAATGATCAGAGGAAGCCAAATTTTTCCTTATGTGGAGGATGTATTCGCCTGCGAATTCATTGAATCGGTACTAGATCCAAACTTTATTCATCAATCTGAATTAGAAATTACTCTTGAGCCTGAGATTTCTCAGATCGGCATGTCCGTTGATAATACAATGAAGACCCGCTTTATCTTTGAAATAAACAAAGGATGTAATAAGAATTCATCCATTGATGTGAATACCTCATTAGATCATTCTGACAGAAGAGTACCGATAAGTCAGATGATTTATATTGCAGACGGACCAAGTGATGTACCTGTTTTCGCAGTGGTTAAGCAAATGGGAGGTAAAACCTATGCAGTCTACGACCCAAATAATGAAAAAGAATTTGCTCAGACATGCGAATTGGTGGAAGCTTCTCGAGTTCACAACAACGGTCCTGCAGATTACAGAAGCACATCACCAACCTCAATTTGGATTCGACAAAAAACGAGGGAAATCTTTAGGGGTATTGTCAAAAAACGAGACTCAGACTTACAAAGTAAAATTACGCCTCCACCCAAGCATCTGCCATCATCCACAACAAATTTCGATGGAAGGATAGAAAAACAAGAAACATTCTGGCAGTGAAAACACCAATAAATAAATCACTACTAGGGCTGGAGTCCCTTTCTATTCAGGAAATAGAAAATATCCTCAAGATCGCATCAGAATTTAAAAAACAAAAGAAAGAACTGCTTCCCACATCCAAATTACTTGCAGGAAAACGAGTCATTAACTTATTCATGGAGCCAAGTACAAGGACGAGGATTGCATTTGAGATAGCAACTAAATCCTTAGGTGCAGATGCAATATCGATATTAGGAGATGCGAGTAGTTTAACTAAGGGCGAGACCCTGGAAGATACGGCCAAAAATGTAAAAGCACTAGGTGCAGATGCAATTATTATTCGTCACTCCTCTCCTGGATCACCATTACTTTTGTCGAATATGGTGGAATTGCCAATAATCAATGCTGGCGATGGAGCTCATGAGCACCCCAGTCAAGCACTGCTTGATATATTTACACTAAGAGAAAAATTAGGCGATATTAACGGAAAGAACATTACCATTTTGGGCGATATTTTATTTTCACGTGTTGCAAGATCCAATCTATGGGGCTTAACAAAGCTTGGGGCTAAAGTAACACTGGCGGGGCCTTCTACCTTGTTGCCTGATGAATTTACAAAATTAGGAGTAAGAATAAGTTATAATTTGGAAAATGCTGTTAGTGGGGCCGACGCGATTATGCTTTTAAGAATACAGCATGAAAGACAACAGGCGTCACATTTTCCTTCTCTCACCGAATATTCAAAGATATTTGGCCTAAATCCAATAATTGAACAGAAGTTGAAAAAAGAAGCGATCATTTTACATCCTGGGCCATTAAACAGAGGAGCAGAAATTGATTCAACATTAGCTGATTCAGAAAGATCTGTGATTCTTGATCAAGTAGCCAATGGAATATTCGTAAGGATGGCCATCTTATATAATTCAATGAAGAAATAAAAAAGATCGTGCAATATTTAGATAATTATAGCCTAAAAAAAGGATTACTATACGATTTCTCGAGCGGGATATTTAAAAACCAGGATCTTTTTATTGAAAAAGGAAAACTATCCTTTCAATGTGAAAAAGAAAATAACTTAACTAACCACATTAACATCGAAGGTTGCGTGGTACTTCCTGCTTTCGTGGACCTACGGATGCACCTTAATCTTCCAGGCACTGGAGGTGTTGAGAACCTTGAAATGACTTTGTCTAGAGCTACTAGAGGAGGTTACTCTAATGTATTATTGATGCCAAATACTGCACCTATGATAGATTCACCTGCTTCTGCAAGGTTGATACAAGAGCGTGCTAAAAGCATTAATGGGGTTGAGGTCTTAGTTGCTGGCTGCCTAACTGTTCAGTCAAAAGGAGAGGCGTTATCCCCTATGGGATCCCTCAAGGAAGCCGGAATTTGTGCAGTAACTGATTGTCCTAAATCTCCACAAAATAATAAAATTTTCATTAATGCGGTAAAATATGCAAAGATGTTTGATCTTCCCGTAATCGAATATCCTGTCACTTTCGATTTACATGAAAATACATCAGCCCACGAAAGCCTACAAAGCATTAAAATGGGATTACGGGGAGAACCGAGAATAAGTGAGGAACTTTCTGTACATAGAGCAATTGCTGTTTCCAGGAAAGAAAATGCCAAAATACACATAAGCTCCATTTCAACTTCAAGTTCTGTAGATCTTGTTAGAAAGGCAAAAGATGAGGGCATTAGAATAACTGCCGATGTGACTGCCAATCATTTACTTTTTAATGAAGATGCAATTAATCAATTTGATACGAATGCTAAAATGCAACCGTATCTTAAGGAAGAACATGATCGTCAATCACTTATAGATGGTATAATTGATGGCACAATAGATGCCATTACCTCTGCTCATGAAGCATGGCCAATACACTTAAAGGGAGTTGAGTTTGATCGAGCACCTGCGGGATCAATGGGATTGGAAACAGCATTTCATGCAAGCTATTTGGCTCTGTCTGAAAAAGTTAAAAATCCGATCCCTCTTCTTGTTGATAAGTTTGCTATTCAACCAAGAAAGATTTTAGGGTTAGAACTACCCCAATTGAAAAATAATAAAATATGCTCATTTAATGTTATATCCACCGGGCAAAAGTGGGTTTTCTGCAAGGATAGCGCTATTAATGGCAATACCATTAACTCACCTGTATTTAATTCTGAATTTACTACATCTATTAAATTATCTTGTATAAACGGGAAAACTTATTCTGATGTATTAAAAAATTAAGCTATTTCGATTCTTTTGGCTAATCTAGAGAAAAAAAATGTATGTAGCCCACTTCTTTTAGCCATTCAATTAATAATTTGTTTATTAGTTGCTTTTCGCGTAGAAGGACATCTGCTATTGGCACTGTTTTCTTTGTACTTTTTTTATAAATATGATATTTTACCATATTGTCATTTCAAAGAATTTCCTCAATTTCTTAAATCATTTTCTCTCTTTATACTAGTTCTTTTTTTGACCTTATTAATAAGTAAGCTTTTACTTAGTGACTTTTCTGAACAAGCTATTGTTAACCAATCTAGGTCTTTTACTATAGAAAATAATTTGCGTGAAATATTTTCTATATGCATTATTTCTCCTATATTAGAGGAGTTATTTTTTCGTTTTGCTTTTTACAGAAGCCTTAAGCATTACTTGGGTTTCTTTTTGTCTATACTTGTAACTTCTTTCATCTTTTCTGTCATACACTCAAATGTTTTGGCAATGCCTGCTCTTTTTATTTTAGGCTTTTATTTAAATTTTACATTTTTGCGTTTCCAAAACATTCTTTATCCAATTGCCTTACATATATTATTTAACTCTATTATGTTATTTTTCATCATGAACAAGTAGTCCTCATGATAGAATTCCGTTCTGACAGTTTAAGGGAAACTAGTTTATTTGCCCGCAAATTATTATCTGAGATAAGCCCTGAGAATAAAGTAATTTCTTTTTCTGGATGGCTTGGTTCAGGAAAAACATTTATTTGTAACGAATTCTTATCTCATCTGAATGTTGAGCAATTAAACAGTTCTTCTTTCCAGGGTATTTCTTACTATCCAGGTGAAGTATCAATTTTTCATTGTGATTTCTTTAACCATCCATTCACCGAAGACGATTACGAATTAAACATATTACCTTACTTGAGCTTGAGTCCCTGGCTAATGTTAGTCGAATGGCCTAATAAACTTTTTCACTCCTACTTCGAAGATATTATTCAAATCAATATATCCGTTCTTTCCAATACTAGTAGGCTCATTACCGTTAATGAAAACCCAACACTTTAGGTACTTGCAAATATCTCTACTATTTGATTATCTTGGCAAACTTCAGCTCAGGTGGCGGAATTGGTAGACGCGCTAGACTAAGGATCTAGTGCCGAAAGGCGTGGGGGTTCGAGTCCCCCCTTGAGCACCATTACCCCTTTGTTTTATCAAAGGTTTTGTGTTTTATTCTTCTGCCTTCAAAATACTCATCTTTGAAGGTCTTGTTTCCAAATTGGTCAAATCCTTCAAATAATCCATGTTTGAGGTTATTTTTCCAATGCTCCAGGAGCTTAACTCGAAAATCTCCACCGGAAAGTCGATATTTTTCAACCATCCATTTATTTGATTTGTGAGAGCCAAAGTTTTGACCATATTTTTTCTTGGCTAAATACCTAACCTTACTCCATAAAGTTACGAATTTATCTCCTTCTGGGGAAATTTCGGGAATATAACTATCAGGATCCAGCGGCTCGGGAAACCAGTAAATGTGGGTTCCGTCCTTTCTTCCATGCTTATATTCTTTTGAATATTTCGGTATACCATATTCATTGAATCGAGTAATATTTCCATGTAATTTACCTTTCAAGTAAGGGATTTCTTCTATGATCTGACCGCTAGGGAACTTAGTTTCGGCGGTACCAGTAAACGGCTTGCTTTCTCCTTCGATGAAAACAAGTGGATTGTTACTCCACTTATGAGTTTCAGAAATAAGCACTGAGTTAATCTTACCCTTATGTGTAGAAATTGGTTCAAGTTTAAATTTGGATGAGTTGCATCCCAACACTTTTGCTTTGACTAGGTTAGAATAACCAACGCCTTGGTTTGTAATATGAAGCGAATTTAAATTACCCTCTTTATCGAGTTTAGGAACAGCGATAGCCCCTTGTCCCTTCCAAAATAAATGTGCATCGAAGAATTCTACATGATTTGCATCTTCAACCCTTAATTTAGAGGCGTTTTCTCGCCGCATTTTGTAAGCACTAAATGGAAGAGAATCGCTGCCAGAGGAAAAATTCATCCACCATGCAGTTATGTTCTTAGTGCTACCCTCAAAGTACATTAAGAAGGTTAACAGGGCACAAGAAGCAAGGATGGAGAAAAATATAAAAAGAAACTTCTTCACGGACAAAAATCTTACTCAAAAGGAGAATCGCTAGTCAAACCCAAGAGACTTCTTTGGATATTTGGGTTGAGAGCTTATTTGGAAGAAATGGACCTTCATAAATAAAGCCTGTGTAAAGTTGAAGAAGATTTGCCCCAGCATCTAATTTTCTTCTGGCACTCTCGTAATCATGAATACCACCACATCCTATGATCGGAAAATTTCCATTCGTTAGTTTGGAAATGAAGTTAATGATTTCGTTTGATTTTTGTCCAATCGGTCTTCCGCTAAGTCCTCCTGTCGTATTTATATCCAAAACTTTGTGGGCTTCATGATTCACAGATGTGTTAGAGGCGACAATACCATCAAATCCAAAGTCACGAATCAGCCCTACAATAGTTTCTATGGTGACATAATTTTCATCCGGTGAAATTTTCAGCAAACACGGTGGACTGGCAGTTTTGTTACAGGCAGTCCATTCTTCCCTAAAATCTTTTATGCCTTGAAGGAAAGGAGCAAGATTCTCCTTTAGGTGAAGTTTTCGAAGTCCCGGTGTGTTTGGGGAACTGATATTTATCGTGATGTAGTCGGCCATGTGAGCCAATTTAAAAAACGACTTTTTGTAGTCATCCATGGCTTCTTCCAGAGGAGTGTTTTTCCCTTTGCCTAGATTAATCCCAAGTGGGACGCTTCTTTCATTCTTTGGGAATCTCAAAAGTATATTATTTAAAAGATTTTCTGCACCCAAATTATTAAAACCCATCCTATTGATGAGAGCTCTCTGTTTTGGCACACGAAAAAGTCTAGGCTTTTCATTACCATCCTGTCGAAGAGGCGTAACAGTACCAACCTCTATATGACCAAAACCAAGGGCTTCTGATGCTCTCGGAAATCGTCCGTCTTTATCTAAACCTGCAGCTTGTCCAATTACATTTGGAAATTTTAAACCCCACAATTCAACAGGCCTGCTTTTTTCTAAGAGAAAAGATTTTAGAATTTTGCATGCAAATTTTGATTTAGCTAATAATTCAAGTGCATGAACACCAAAATCATGAGCGTTTTCAGTCTCCAGTTGGAAAAGAGATGGCCGAACCAGTTTTTCGTAGAAAAATGACATGCTGCGTAAGAAATTATCTTGGTTTGTTGATATGCTGGAAAATTTTTTTTCGAGTGAAGCACACAATTTGTTGACATACAAATTAAAGATGCCTTAACGCAATCAGATGAAAAAAACAAGTCCGAGCCTAGATTGGTGTGTTGTTCGTTGCGGCGATGACAAAAAATGGTGGATTGATTCAATCAGTGATAACGAAAACTGGGATGTTGAAGATTTAGGAATTATTGACCCGAAGCAATTCCTTTACATCAATGAACTCCTTGATTCCATGACCGAATTTGGCCTTGAATCACAATTAGTTGATGAAGCCTTTTTTACTTTTGAAATTTCAGAAGAAGTTGATGGAGGGAAAGTTCGCCTAGATAGAGTTCGCGACTCTTTGTTGAAAGCTGAAGATATGCTTTTCGCACTGCCAGATGTTTTGGATGAGGAAAAAGGACCTTATGCGGATTTTTTAAATCATGTTTCACAAATACGAGTGGCCATGCTTAATGATCTCATAGAATTTGCTGAGCCTTACACCCTAGAGGAGATGGAAGAGGTTTTATCAGAAAAATTAAATAATGATTATTTGGAAGGCAGAAGAAGTCATTTTAGTGATGAACTTATTTCCATTTTAGAATTCGTGCCAGATGGTTTCGAAATAGATTCTGATCTGGATGAGGAAAAAGATGAGGACGAAGAAGGCGAAGATTATTCTGACCTTGATTCTGAATTACTTGATGTTCCCGACAAGGAAGAGAAGCTACTTCCTGATGAAGACCTCAAATGGGAGGATGATGAAGACCGCGAGGAGGAAGTCAGCTCATATGAGGGAGGTGCACCTGACGAAGCCTAAAGTTCGGCGATAATTTTATCAGTGAAATAACTAAAAATTAGGCTAGCTCCTGCCCTCTTGATACTGACAAGCGATTCTAAGGCACAAAGTTTCCAGTCTAAATATCCAAGCTTATCGGCTGCCATGATCCTTGAATATTCGCCGGACACTTGGTATGCGGCAATCGGAATATTAAAATTTTGAGAAGCGTAATGGATAACATCAAGATAAGGCTCAGCGGGCTTAACCATTAACATATCGGCACCTTCATCAAAGTCTAATTGAAGCTCTCTTTTCGCCTCTTTGAAATTACATGGATTTAGTTGGTAGGTTTTTTTGCTGACAGGCTTACCAGAACTATCGGACTGGATGGCTGTTCTAAACGGCCCATAGTAAGAGGATGCAAATTTTGCGGAATACGCAATAATACCAATGTTAGAGAAAGAGTTTGTCTCCAGTTTTTCCCTGATGGCACCAATTCTTCCATCCATCATGTCAGAAGGTGCAACCCAATCAAAACCAGCATTCGCACAGATCAAGGAGGCATCTGCTAAAATTTCAACAGTTTGGTCGTTATCAATAGTGCCATCTGTTAAAAGAACACCATCCTGACCATGAGTGGTGTAAGGATCTAGGGCTAAATCTGCAATGAGCACTATATCACTAAACTTTCTTCTCAACCGAGATGCAGTACGATATGTGAGGCTTTCCGGATTTAGTATCTCTTTACCTAGAGGATCTTTGAGGTTTGTTTCAATTTTAGGAAACAATGCAAACGCTCTAATCCCCATGTTAATCCAAATGCTAACTTGCTCTTCAATAGACGATATTGGCCACCGATACACCCCAGGCATGGATACAATTTCGCTAGGATTTTCGTCATCAGTGACAAAAACCGGAAGAACGAAATCACAATGGGTAAGCCTAGATTCTTCAGTAAGCTTACGAATGGCTTCAGTGGATCGCAATCTGCGAGGTCGGTGAAGAAGCGGATATGTCATAAATTAGTCAGGTTATGTTCGACAACATCTAGAGACAATCTGATCATGTTTCAAAGTAAAGAATCCGCAAACCTAATCAAAATATAACAAACGCATTGGAATCCACACTCCATATCGAACTTTTTCTTGCTCTTGTATTACTTGTGGGAGCAGTAACTTCATTTGCTCTAGAGAAAATAAAAATGGAGATCACTGCCATTCTTCTTTTGGGTCTAATATTAATTGGTTCTTTCGTCGGAATGGAGCATTGGCCAAGTACAAAAGACATTTCTTTTGTGCTGTCTAGTGATGCTCCTTTGGCAATTATGGCCATGTTCATTGTCAGTAGTGCCCTCAGCAAGCAAGGCATTATTGAGAGACTGACCAACTATTTGCAGAAATTAACTCAGATCGGGTTCCATCCTTTTTTGTTAATTCTGCTAATCTCCGTCGCCTTTTTCTCCGCTTTTATCAATAACACTCCCGTAGTTGTAATACTCTTGCCAGTAGCTATTGGCTTATCCCGAACACTGGGAGTGGCTTCTTCGAAACTCTTAATTCCTATTTCTTATGCGTCAATTTTTGGGGGTTGTTGCACTCTTATCGGTACCAGTACGAATATTCTCGCGAGTGGCTTTATGTCCTCATCGTCATTATATCCCTCGATGGGGCCAATGAGAATGTTTGAATTAGCTGAAATTGGAATTCCTTTAATGATAGTTGGTACAGCCTTCTTAGTGCTTTTTGGGAAAAAACTTCTTCCTGAAAGAGAAGCACTTAGTAAAATTCTCTCCGATATAAATCGAAAGGAGTATTTAGCTGAAGCTCTAATTATGCCTAACTCTTCGTTGGTCGATCAATTAGTTACCGATTCGCCAATAGCCAAAACATCTGGCGTAAGGGTGTTGGATATAGTTCGTGATAGTAAAAGCTTGGCTATGCCTCTTAACGAGATCAAGTTATGTTCTGGTGATCGATTAATCTTATCGTGCAGGCCTCAAGGCTTGATCGATGTTCGTGAAGTAGAGGGGTTTAAGCTATTTGACCAATCTGATCTTGGCATTGAGCAACTTAATACGTCTGAGGCTATGATGGTCGAAGCGATGATTAAACCTACCTCTGGATTGCTATCGCAAAGCTTGTCGGAAGCCGACTTCAGGGGGCGGTTCAACCTTACGGTGGTCGCATTACACCGTAAGGGAAAAAATCTTAGGCTGAGGTTAAATCAGATAAAATTACAAACCGGAGATTCCTTGTTACTACTAGGTGCAAAATCAAGTATCGAAAAATTAAGAGGCGCTCATGAAACGGTTCTACTAGACAAGTCGCCGATACCTTTAAATCATAAAACTTCTAAAACGGTTTTATCTTTGGGAATATTGCTTTCCATCATTGCGATAGCGACAACTGGTATTTTGCCTCTTCATGTGGTTGCACTACTTGGAGCTGGTTTTCTTATTTTAACCAATTTAATCAATCTGCGGGAGGCAATCCGCTCAATAGAATGGAACCTGCTGTTGTTAATTTATTCGATGCTCGCACTTGGTCTTGTGATGGAAAAAAGCGGTGCAAGCAGTTTACTTGCTGAATTTATAAAGCATGTGTGCATGGTTGGATTGAGTAATAATTGGCAAGTTATTGGTGCATTGATTATCCTATATATCTTTACAGCACTATTGACAGAACTACTCTCGAATAACGCAACGATTGCAATAATGACGCCCGTTGCATTAATGGTTGCTTATCAATTTGGGTTAAGCACCCACGATGCAAGGGCTTTTGTGCTAACATGCTGTATTGCCTCTTCGGCCAGCTTTATGACCCCCATTGGATATCAGACGAACACTTTCGTGTATACTGCAGGAGGATACAGATTCAGGGATTTTACAAAATTCGGATTATGGCCTACCCTGATCTACTTTTTGGGTACGATTACTATGGTTTGTTTTTTGTGGAAATTTAGTCCTTAAAAGAAAAGACCTATAAATTATACTAATTTTAAATGTTTATTTTGATAAACCTAAAGACTGCTTAATTCGGAATGTTAAATTCATTCCACTTAGAGATTTTTAAAAAATTTGAAGCACCTATCAAAGAATTTGGTATGGATTCACAGGATGTGGGCAAATCATTGAAAAGGTTTTCTGAAAATGATTCTTTTTAAAAAACTAATGAAGTAATGCATATCATTGATTTACATAACTTTAAGCAATTAATAGTTTTTGATTAAGCCAATCTTGGCACGGCCTACATTCGGAATAGTTATTCCGCACATTTATATATTAGTCACTTGACCCTATTCGGGTACCTAGACAAAATAAATTATGTTTTTCCATGGAAGAATTCTTCCAAAAAATCTTTATATACAGCCAACTACTATTAGATAAACTAATAACAAATTTTTAATTAAGTGCTATGACTGACGATACAAATAAGTCAAATAATGATAATTACGATTCCTCACAAATTCAAAAATTAGAAGGTCTGGAGGGGGTTCGGAAAAGGCCTGACATGTACATTGGTGACACGAACGAGAGAGGCCTTCACCACTGTGTGTTTGAAATCGTTGATAACTCAATTGATGAAGCACTTGCGGGATACTGTAGCGAAATATCTGTAATCTTGCATGCAGATGGATCCTGCACCATTCAAGATAATGGTCGTGGTATTCCCGTGGACATTCATCCGAAACATAACATGCCTGCACTCGAGTTAGTTCTAACCAACTTACATGCCGGCGGTAAATTCGGTAAAGGGGCATATCAGGTATCTGGTGGACTTCATGGAGTGGGTGCGAAATGCGTTAATGCAGTATCAGAGTGGTTTGTTGCAGAGGTTCGTAGAGAGGGGAAAATTCATCAAATGTCATTTTCCAGAGGTATAACAACCCAAGAACTTAAAATTGTAGGAGATGCTTCATCAACTGGCACTAAAATCACTTTCATGCCCGATGATCAGATATTTGAGGAAACCAGGGAATTTAAGTTTGAATTGCTTGCTAAAAGGCTTCGGGAGCTAGCTTTTCTTAATCCTGGAGTGAAAATAAATTTAGAAGATGAAAAAGATTCACGCAAAGAGAACTTCTTTTTTGAAAATGGAATTTCTGAATATGTAGAGTATTTAAATAAAAGTAAGGCATGCCTTATCGACCAACCAATCGCTTTTACTGGTGAGGCACCACCAGAATCCGGGGATGGATTAATTAAGGTTGAGATAGCTATGATCTACAATGATTCGTTTAATGACCAACTCTATGCATATGCGAATTCCATTCATAATGTGGAAGGTGGTACTCATTTATCCGGATTTAGAACTGCACTTACTCGCGTAATTAATTCATATGCCAGGCAGAATGACCTCTTAAAAGAAAAAGATCTATCATTGACAGGTGATGATGTAAGGGAAGGACTTACTGCGGTCGTTTCCGTAAAAGTGCCTGAGCCTAGGTTTGAGGGTCAGACTAAAACAAAACTTTCCAACCGAGAGGTAGATGGAATTGTTCAAAAAATTGTTGGTGAAAAATTGAAACATTATTTTGAGGTAACCCCGGAGGAAGCCAAAACTATTATTCAAAAGGTCATTCACGCCGCACGAGCACGAGAGGCAGCCAGAAAGGCAAGAGAAACTGTTCGTAAAGGAGCGCTTTCTGGGGGTGGCCTACCAGGAAAACTTGCAGATTGTTCAGAGAAAGATCCTTCTTTAAGCGAGCTTTACATTGTTGAGGGGGATTCTGCTGGGGGTTCTGCTAAGCAGGGTAGAGATCGTCTTACCCAAGCGATTTTACCACTCAGGGGTAAGTTATTAAATGTAGAGAAGGCTCGCTTAGATAAAGTTTTAAACAATGCTGAAATCAGAAGTCTCATCACTGCAGTTGGAACAGGTATTGGTGATCATGAGGGTGAAGGATCATTTGATGCATCAAAAGCAAGATATCATAAAATCATTATCATGACTGATGCGGATGTTGATGGGGCTCATATTCGCACCTTGCTCCTAACCTTTATATTTCGGCAAATGAAAGGATTAATCGAAAATGGTTATGTTTATGTCGCCAAACCACCCCTTTATAAAATCAAAAGAAGAAAAACGGAGCAATATGTACAGGATGATTTCGAAATGAGTCAGATCCTTATCAAATTAGGTTGTGAAGATTTACAACTCAAAAGATTAAGTGATAACTTTGTATTTTCTGAGCAATCAATTTCTGATATTAATGCACTATTATTAAAAATTGAACAGGTGGGAAAAAGCCTCGGTAGGTATGGTTTTTCAGTTGAAAGACTTTTCCAACACTTAGAAAAATCTACACGACAATTACCTAAATATGTTGCTAGAATCAGAATTGGTAATGACGAAGAAATAAGGTTTCTTTTTGATGTAGAGGCAAAACATGGGTTTATGAAATCACAAGGTATTGAAACTGATAATTGTGATAGCAACTCAATCCAGCGAGAAATAGAAAGAAATGGTGTAGTAATTTCTCAAAGAATTGATTTGTATGAAGTGTTTGAATCCAGAGAACTTGAAAAACTTATCGATCAAGCAATTCAGTTAGGTTTAGATTTGTCATTTTTTGGATCAAGTAAGGAAAATTCATCAACCTATCATTTTATTGATACGAAAAACTCAGATTCCGAATCAATTGCAATAAATGGACTATCCGAATACCTCAAAAAATTGAGAGAATTTGGTAGAAAGGGTTTACAAATTCAGCGATATAAAGGTCTCGGTGAAATGAACCCTAAGCAACTTTTCGAAACAACAATGGACCCCAATACTCGAACACTCGTTAAGGTTGAAATCGAAGATGCTGTAGCAGCCGATGAAATCTTTACTACGCTAATGGGTGAAGAGGTAGCACCTCGAAGAATGTTTATTGAAGACAACGCCTTAAATGTTAGTTTTTTAGACGCATAAATTTAGCATATAAATACTATGAAAGAAAATATCACAGATATTATGCAAAATGCATACATCGATTATTCGATGTCTGTTATTGTAAGTAGGGCATTACCAGATGTCCGGGATGGTTTTAAGCCAGTTCAAAGAAGAGTTCTTTATGCCATGTTGCGTGAAGGATTATTACATAATCGAGCGTATGACAAATGTGCAGGTGTTGTTGGTGAGGTATTAAAAAATTATCACCCTCATGGTGATAGTTCTGTATATGACACTTTGGTAAGAATGGCTCAACCATGGGTAATGAGATACCCTCTAGTTGATGGGCAGGGAAATTTTGGTTCTGTAGATGGTGATTCTGCAGCAGCATACCGATATACGGAGTGTAGATTAACTAAATTATCAGAAGAATTGCTCAAGGATATCGATGAGGATACGGTTGATTTTGCACCGAATTATAAGGAGAGTTCTACTGAGCCAACTGTTTTACCTTCCGCGTTACCCTCACTTCTAATGAATGGTTCGACCGGTATCGCTGTTGGAATGGCTACAAATATTCCACCTCATAATTTGGGAGAATTGATTGATTCTGTATGTGCAGTCATCGATGATCCTTCTATATCAATTGATGACTTAATGAAAATCCTACCTGGTCCTGATTTTCCGACTGGAGGTACTATATCTGGAAAATCTGGTATTGAGTCCTATATGAAAACCGGGAGGGGAATTGTCCGGATGAGGGGGGCAATGGATATCGAAGAGTTACCTAATGGTAAGCAACAACTCGTTATAACTCACATTCCTTATAATGTTAACCGAGCCACTTTAGTTACAAGAATAGCAGACCTTGTAAAAGAAAAGATTTTAGACGGGGTAAGTGATCTTCGT
The DNA here is from genome assembly GCA_038136415.1 of Opitutales bacterium. Classification (GTDB taxonomy): domain Bacteria; phylum Verrucomicrobiota; class Verrucomicrobiia; order Opitutales; family Seribacteraceae; genus Chordibacter. The sequence goes on along the minus strand of JAYPZT010000003.1, from coordinate 2,961 downwards.
GATGAGTCTACAGAAGATACTCGCATCGTGGTTGAATTGAAAATGGGTGAGATTGAGAGAGTTACTATAAACAAACTCTACAAACTAACAGCACTGGAAAGTAGTTTTGGAGTAATCCTTCTAGCTCTTGATCGCCTGAGACCAAGACAGTTAAATATAAAAGAAGCCATTCAATGTTATGTTGAACATCGTAGGAATGTTACTTTAAGAAGAACTCAATTCAGGCTTAGAAAGGCTGAGGATAGAGCACATATTTTAGAAGGTTATAAAATAGCACTAGATAATTTAGATGAATTTGTCCGTATCATACGAGCATCTTCCAATCGTAATGAAGCAAAAGAAAAATTAAGTACGAAATTCAATTTATCTGAAAGGCAAGCTAATGCGATTTTAGATCTCAGATTGTATCAATTAACAGGAATGGAACGTGAAAAAATTGATGCAGAATATGCCGAATTAATGGTCATAATTGAAGACCTCAAAAGTATTATTAATAATGAAAATGTGCTGCTCAATTTAATCAAGGATGAACTTAATGAATTGAAGTTAAGCTATGCAGACGACCGTTGTTGCGAAATTGCAGATTTTGATGGTGATGTCCGTATGGAAGATTTGATACCAAACGATGGCTGTGTGATTACTGTCACGAAATCAGGATTTATCAAAAGAACATCCGTTGAAGAATTTAAAGTACAAAATAGAGGCGGTAAAGGAGTTATTGGGAGTGGACTCAAGGATGAAGATCCAATCGACATTCTTCATACATGTAATGCCCACGATACCCTTATGTTCATCATGAATAACGGCCGTGTTTATGTGGAAAAGACTTATGAAATTCCTGAGGCTTCCAGAACCTCCAAAGGGAGAAATATAGTTAATCTTCTCAACATGCAGAAAGATGAGAAAATTGCTGCAGTTCTCATTGTGGACAGTTTTGAATCTGATGATTCAATAGTACTTTGTACACGAAATGGTGTCGTCAAAAAGAGTCTGATACAAGATTACCGCAATCATCGTAAGGGAGGAATCATTGGTATAAATATCGACGAGGGAGATACAGTTCTCAAAGCAATGATTGCAAAACCGGATGATCATTTATTGATTCTCACACAAAAAGGCAAAGGCCTAAGGTTTGCCTGTGATCAACTCCGAAATCAAGGACGTGCAACAAGAGGTGTCAGAGGTATTCGTCTAAAGAATAATGACAAGGTAGTTAACATGCTTGTTGTAAATGATGATCGATTACTCCTTCTTTGTGGCAGGAATGGCCTTGGAATAAGAACCAAGTTTTCCTCTTTCCTTCCAAATGGCGGGGATGGTGCAAAAGAAGATGCATCCCCAAGAAAACGTGGAGGCCAAGGGGTTACTGCTATGAATACCGAAGCAGTTTGTGACGCTCTCAGTGTGGATCAGGATAGTGAGATTCTTATGCTCACAAAGAAGGGGCAGGCTGTTCGTTGTGAAGTAACTAATATTCGAGAAACAAATCGTGGGTCAAAGGGGGTAAAACTAATAGGATTAGCTGAACGCGATCACCTTGTAGGCGTTTCAGAGGTCGTAAAACTTGATGAGGATGCGGAAAACAGTATCGATGGAGATGAAGCTTCTTCCGAAGAGGTTACTGAATCAATTTCAGAATCGCCAGAAACTACCATCGTAAAAACATCTGAAGATTAATTCTACCTTCCAATCTTTGCAGTAACAAGTAAGTACAGATACAGTCAAATGTAGCGAAGTGATACTTGGTGTTGAGCTCGTTACAATGCTTTTCGGATAAACCATTTAGTGTGTCTTGGTTTACAAACTTTTCTGTAAGCGATTTCAAATCGTAGTTTTTTAAGTTTGGATAAAGTTGCTTGTAAACATTGTAAGTATCAAGCCATGGACCCCATTTTTGAAGCTTTCTATCCTTTATCTGATAGGGAGATATGTAGTTCAAAAAATTTTTTTCAACATGTGCATTATGAGATACAAGAGCGTCAAAACCAAAATCTGAAAGTGCGTTTATCTCATGCTCGATCATTTTCGAATCTGGTTCGACAAATTCTTTGACAGTATCTATTATGCCTCTTTTAACGATTAGGAACGAGAATTCCCGTATATTTTCATTTTTACCCTCAAAATCGATCACGATATATTTAAAGGATTTTGAATCTTTCATTCAAAGAATTTGAACGGTTTTGTATCGATCTTACGAGCAGAATTAACTCACTGCTCAAGCCTTTTCCTTCCTTGCAGAAATTCTCAACTAAAGAGGACGGAACTCCCGTTACTGAAGAAGATCAAAAGATTGAGAAATATTATCGTGCAGAAATACACAAAGCTTTTCCTGAACATGCAATTTCCGGAGAAGAATTTGATGATTTTAATACAAATTCTGACTACCAGTGGATTGTTGATCCGATTGATGGCACCTTTTCTTATATCAGCGGCGTTCCTCTGTTTGGTTCACTTATTGGACTAATGTATAAGGAAGAGGTAAAATATGGCTTTCTGTACATGCCCTATTACAGTAACAGCTATCTATCAGGAGATGGAAAAAATTGCCTACTTAATGGAAAACCCATCTTTCCTAAAACATCTTTTGCTTGGGAAAATTCCCTAATTCTAACCACAGATACAGAACGCCTTTATTCTTCCCCTCGAAAATCGCTTTGGAAGTATTGCTTGAAAAGGGGTTCTATTTCACGGACATGGGGTGATTGTTTTGGATACTTCCTATTGTGCACCGGTAAGGCTGATATGATGATCGATATTGAGCTTAAAGATGTTGATATCTTGCCACTATACCCAATTCTAGAAGCTGCTGGTATACATTTAGAAGTTGAAAACACTAAGGATGGAAAAATCAACCTGGTTGCTATGACAAAAGCAATGAACGCTGCTATCTCGGAAAGCTAAAGAACTTGGAGCGGGCGAAGGGATTCGAACCCTCGACATCCACCTTGGCAAGGTGGTGCT
>JAYPZT010000002.1:0-44792 GCA_038136415.1 Opitutales bacterium | reverse complement strand
TGAGTGCCTCAAAAAGTGGTTCCCGAGGGACACGATTGGAAAGTAATAAAACTAACATGATTCATTCTTTTGACCTGCCGGATGATTTGGCCGAGCGGGCAAAAGAATTACTGGAGCTAATTCCTCTGCGTTCATGGAGTAAGGATGTAGTATCTGCCATTAAATCATCTCCTGAGGATAAAAGTATCGGAATCGCTTGCTCGGGTGGGGCCGATAGCACCCTATGTGTGCTTTTAGTATATGCTGCTTTTCCAAATTTAAGGAAGAGGATGATTATTGCACACTTCAATCATCAATTGAGAGGGGAAGATTCCGATCAAGACGAAGCTTTCGTCCAAGAGTTGAGCAAAAAGTTAAATCTGCGGTGCGTAGCTGATAAAGCTAATCAAAAAAGCAATAAAGCGGATGAGAACAGCCTCCGAAATTTAAGAATGAATTTCTGGAAGAGATTGGAGCAGGATGAAAAAATCACCCATATTATTCAAGGCCATCACCTGAACGATGTTGCGGAGACCTTATTGTGGAGAATCCCAAGAGGTGTTTCCGTGGATGGACTAATTGGTCCAAAACCAGTAAGCAAAGTCGGTTCACTTGTCTTTCTTCGCCCCTTTATATCCCTCTCTAAAGAACATATCACCAAAGCACTTACTCAATGTGGTATTCCTTGGCGGGAGGATAAGAGTAACCAAGAGAATTTGTATCTTCGAAATAAAATGCGACATACAGTATTGCCTGCATGGAAGGCTTCCTGTGACCGAGATTTACTCAAAGGTATTGATTCAACACGGGAATTGCTGGAACAAGATTCTATTGCATTAGACTTTCACGCTAATGAGACTTTCGAAAAGTGCAGTTTAGGTGAAGCTGTGAATTTGGATGTTTTAATCAAATACCCCGTAGCAACCCAAAGAAGGGTGCTAACAAAGTGGCTCACCAGTGAAGTTGCAGACTCAGGCAAATTATCATTTCTAATCAGTAAGCTTGGAGATGCATTGAATTTAATATTTAAGAGTGATTTCAAAACCTATCACTTTTCTGAAGACTGGAAGATTCAGAAAAAAAATAGTCTTCTCTTCCTAGAAAGTCCTCCAAAAGCAAAATCAATACCCAAGATCTTACTCCCATTGGATTCATTCTTGCATTTAAGTTCAGGCAACCAGATCACTGCCCAGAATATTCAATTGGATAAGGATTTATTTGAAAGAATTAAAGATGGTCAGGTTGACCAAAACCAGGAAGCCTTCTTGTCCGCCAAAAAACTCGGAGGTCATATTTATGCAAGATCCCGCAAGGACGGGGATCGTTTCCTACCCTTAGGTGCGCCAGGAAACAAAAAAGTGTCAGACTGGATGATTGACAGAAAGTGGAGCCAAAAGCAAAAAATCGAAACTCCTGTACTTGTGGACGAAGAGGATGAAATCCTGTGGATTCCTGGTTTTCCACCTTCTGAAAGCGCCAAGGTGACAAAAGATGATCTCAGGGTAATCCGTTTGACTTACTTACAGCTCAGCACATGATTGAAAGGTTGTGGATAAAAAACCAAATGATAACTCGGGCAACCAGCCTAAATCCTTCCAACCCAAGGTTCTGCTGATATGGCTTGCTATCCTGACTGCGGTCATTGGATTAGTCATGGTGCAGTCTGGCGAGATTGCTCCCAGCCAACTTTCGATCAATTCTATCGATGAGCTAATTACTGCTGCCAAGCAGGATAAAGTCGAAAAGGCGATCATTCAAAGTGACCCCAAAGGTGGCGAGGAATGGTATGTAATCCAAGGGAAAATAAAAAACCCTGCCTATGAATTGGACGAAACGCAGTACAAAACCCTTCCTTTTGTGGTTAAGGGCAGAGTTACAGAATCCGAATATAAGGACCTTCGTGCGCTTTTAGGGGGACAATTAAGGGAAGAGCCTTCCAGTACCATTTGGACGGACCTTCTTTTTAGCCTTCTTCCTTTTCTTCTGATTATCGGTCTGCTTTACTTCCTTTTCGTAAGGCAACTCCGCATGGCTGGAAAAGGAGCCCTCAGTTTTGGCAAAAGTAAGGCCAAGCTGCTCACCAGAGAAAACGAAAAGATTGTATTCAACGATGTTGCGGGCTGTGAGGAAGCCAAAGAAGAAGTCGCTGAAATTGTCGATTTCCTTAAAGACCCCAAAAGATTCCGTAAAATTGGTGGCAAAATCCCCAAAGGTGTATTGATGGTGGGTCCTCCAGGCACCGGAAAGACCCTACTTGCCAAGGCGGTAGCAGGAGAAGCCGATGTTCCATTTTTTAGCATCAGTGGATCTGATTTCGTGGAAATGTTTGTGGGAGTCGGAGCAGCACGTGTTCGGGATATGTTCGAGCAGGGCAGAAAAAATGCTCCATGTCTTATTTTCATCGATGAGATCGATGCCGTTGGGCGCCAACGCGGTGCCGGTCTTGGTGGAGGAAACGACGAGCGTGAGCAGACCCTCAATTCTTTACTCGTGGAAATGGATGGTTTTGATGGCCATGAAGGAATTATTATTATTGCTGCTACCAACCGGCCAGATGTCCTCGACAATGCCTTGCTAAGACCTGGCCGCTTTGATCGGCAGGTTGTTATAGATCTACCTGATTTAGAGGGTAGGGAAGCCATCCTTAAAGTTCATGCCAAAAAGATAAAATTGGCTGAAGATGTGGAACTAAAGTCCCTCGCTCGTGCAACCGCTGGTTTTTCTGGTGCAGATCTTGCCAATCTTCTTAATGAGGGAGCATTAATCGCCGCCCGGAGACGAAAAAAATCTGTCCAGCCGATCGACTTGGATGATGCCCGCGAGAAAATTTCCTTTGGTCGGGAACGTCGCCGGGTCATGGATGAAGAGGACCGGAAAATCATTGCTTACCACGAAGCCGGTCATGCCATCGTGCAAGCAGTGGTGGATGATGGTTTATTACCTATCCATAAAGTTACGATTATCCCTCGGGGCCAAAGTCTTGGAAGCACCATGTTTACTCCCAAGAAGGACATTTTGAACCAAAGTAAACGCAGGGTACTTAACCAAGTTTGCTGTGCCATGGGTGGCAGAGCTGCTGAAGAAATTGAGATCGGTGATGTAACCAGTGGAGCAGCAGGTGATATCCGCATGGCCACCAATATCGCCCGGAGTATGGTATGTGACTGGGGCATGAGCGATCTTGGGATGATCTCCTTTGGTGACAAACAGGATCAGGTGTTTTTAGGTAAAGAACTGAGTAGAGCTCAAAACTACAGTGAAGAAACCGCGCAGAAAATAGACTCAGAAATCAAAAACATCATTGATACTCAGTATTCCCGGGCAATGGAAATCCTCAATGATAAGATTGATGGTCTACATGCCACCGCAGCAGCACTTCTTGAATATGAGACCATTGAAGGAAAGCATGTGCACGAAATTTTAGAACACGGCAAAATTACATCCGAAATTACCCATGATAGAGCGGAGGATGAGAGTCAAACGGAGGAAGAAATCGCCGAGGATGCCAAACCCACAGCTCAAGAAAAGGATAACGAAGAGATTGATCCTGGTACTGAGCCCTTAGCCTCTCCCGCCTGATAAAATCTTCTCCATTTCAATCTTGAGTAAAGATTACTTTTATACATGATTATGTCCCTATGAGCAGGCATCCAAGTTTCAATCCCCCAGGGGGACTTACAAAAAAACGCAATGTTCTCAAACGCTTCGAGCGTGTGGAATTGCTTAGAAAACGTGGTCAGTGGAAAGAGGGTGACCGCGTCGTTTGTCTCGTTAAGACCAAGCCAGAAGAGTAAAATTATTCAGGTTTCCTGGGTATTGTTTACCCAATTTCCAAAATTCTTTTCTGCTTCTCCCCGAAGTTCTATCCATTGTGGCAACTCGTATGGGTGGATTTCTACTACTTTTCTCATAACCAAGTCACTGTTTGTTGAATTATACTTCATGGTGATTCGCCACTCGGTTTCATCTGTGACTTCACCCTTCCATTTATAATAGGAATGAAGCGGGCCATCTACCTGACAGCACGCAACTAAATCACTCTTAATTAGTGTCTGAGATATCTTCCGGGCATCTTCAGGGGAACTGCAAGTAGTTGTGGCGATTGAAATTTCAGCTCTTTCAGAATATTCCATAATTACATTGCCAATATTTCGCAGGACAATTAATTTACAAACTTTTCTTTTAAACCTTCTTATTCAGTGAGAGACGAATATCTACAAGAGGCCCAGGCAATTGTCGAGGACCCAAACACTCTGATTAACCTTGTTTCCCGTCGTTCGAAACAACTTAAGCATGGCAGTAAGCCACTTATAGAATCATTAGAAAAGCTTGAGCCAGAAGATGTTGCACTTCGAGAAATCATTGAAGGCAAAATTTCTTATCAGCCTTGGGATGAGAATTCAGACAGCTGAATTTTAATTCCTAGCTAAATTACAACAGTTCCTGTTGTCCAAAACTTTATTTTTATAGGATGGCAGCAAAAAAGAAGGCTGCTGATTCCCTGCCTTCTTTCACAAATTCAAAAGCAAGGCACAAGTTCTTGTTGTCAGACAATTTCGTCGCGGGCATTCAGTTAAACGGTACCGAGGTAAAATCGATCCGCAATGGCAAGGCACAGATTTCCGAGTCTTTTGCCCGTTTCGACAAAGATGAGTTGTTTCTCTACAATGCTTACATTGATGAATATCCCTTTGGGAATGAAAACAACCATGAGCCAACCAGACCAAGGAAATTACTGCTGCATCGTCGGGAACTTGAGAGACTCCAAGCGGCAGTAGAAGCAGCCGGAAAAACTATTGTTCCGCTGAAACTCTTCTTTAAGGGAGCCTTAATTAAATGCGAACTGGCAGTTGGTACCGGAAAAAATCAGCGTGACAAGAGACAGGATCTTAAAAAAAGAGACGCAAGGCGGGAAGCAGAACAAGCCATCAAAAATTCTCTCAAGCGATGATCGATATTATTCTCTTTCAGCCAGAAATCCCCCAAAACACAGGTAATATCGGGAGGCTGTGCGCTTTTATCGAGGCACGGTTACACCTTATCCACCCCCTTGGCTTTAAAATTACCGACAAAAACTTAAGACGTGCAGGGATGGACTACTGGAAAGATCTGGAAGTACTGGAATATGAGAATTGGGATCGTTTCCTCAGTTCCTCCTCCAGACCTGATAATATTTTTCTCCTCACCACTCATGCTCAAAAAAAAATTTGGGATGTAAGGTTCCAAAAAGGAGATGGGCTTCTCTTTGGTAATGAAGGAGGGGGTGCTCCCGATTATGTTCACAGGTGGGTCGGCGACAATCGAGTTACCATCCCCAAATACTCTCCCAAACTGAGATCCCTGAACTTGGCAGTTTCTGTAGGTATTTCTGCATACGAAGCGATTCGGCAAATTTCGGACTCTGGTTAATATAATTAATCCGCAAATGATTCCTGAGGTTTCAATTGTTATGCCAATTAAGAATCAGGAACCATTTTTGGAGGAATGCCTAAATTCTATCCGGAAGCAAACCAAGCAGGATTGGGAGCTTATTGTAGTCGACGATCATTCCGATGATCAAAGTTCCAGTATTTTGTCTATTTGGGCAAAGAAAGAACCCAGAATTCGAACTTTCGAGAACCCAGGTAATGGAATCGTGGATGCCCTGAATTTTGGGATTTCAAAATCAAATTCAGATTTAATTGCGAGAATGGATGGGGATGACCTAATGCACCCCCTTCGCCTTGAAGAACAATCTAAATTCCTACAGCATAACCAAGCACTGGGAGTGGTTTCCTGTGAAGTTATTCAATTTACACACTCAAAAGAGAACAAAGGAGAAGGCTATGCTCACCATGTCGACTGGACCAATCAGATTCATTCTCCTGATGAACATAAAGCATACCGGTTTGTGGACTGCCTTTTCGCACACCCCTCTGTTTTATTTAGAAAGAAGCTCGTTACAAAATATGGAGGTTACAGGAAGGGGGATCATCCAGAAGATTTTGAGCTTTGGCTAAGATGGCTGAGTAAGGGAGTACATATGGAAAAAATCCCCCAGAAGCTTCTATGGTGGAGGGATCATCCGGACAGAACTTCAAGAATTTCCAAACGATATGATCGGGCAGCGTTTCATCGCATAAAAGCACAGTATCTCAAGGTTTGGCTTAAGAAGGAAAATCCATTGGGAGATCGCAAATTATTTGCCTGGGGTGCTGGTCGCGTTGCCCGTAAATTAATATCTGAAATTACTGGTAACAGTCTTTCCATTGACGCTCTTATTGATCTGGACTCCAAAAAAATTGGGAAAGATTTTCAAGGGATTCCCATTTTATCCCATCTTTCAATTACTTCTCCTAAGAATTGCTTCCTTCTGGTCCTCGTGGGATCACGCGGTGCCAGGGAAGAAATCACAAAGTTTCTTGAGGCCCGGGATTTCGTGATCGGTAAAGACTTTATTCCTCTTGAATAAACTTCATTTAGCACCCTTTCCAATTGCCAGAGAATATACGCATTTATAATTTGATCAGGATGAAATCTTTTTTCTCCTTCGCTTTATTTCTTTGTCTGCAAGTCCTATCATTTGCCCAGCCTGAGGGATTTACTTCCCTTTTTAACGGGAAAAATCTGGAAGGCTGGTGGGGGCTGGATACGGTCAACCCAGAGTCGTGGATCAATCTACCAGAAGAAGATCTTGCTCAAAAAAGGGCAAATAGCCTAACTGACATTCAAAAGCACTGGCGGGTAGAGAATCAGGAACTTGTCAATGATGGCAAAGGGCTTTACTTAACCACGATCCAAAACTTTGCCGATTTCGAGTTACAATTGGAGTATAAAACCGTACCACTTGCAGACAGCGGAATTTATCTGAGAGGATACCCTCAGGTTCAAATCTGGGACACTACAGAAGCGGGAGGAAAGTGGAGATTTGGAGCCGAAAAGGGATCGGGTGGCTTATGGAATAACCGTCCTGGAGATGGGTGGCAACCACTTGTTCATGCGGATAAGCCATTTGGGGAATGGAATCATTTTCGAATCATCATGAAAGGTGATCGAGTAACCATTTATCTCAATCAGCAGTTAGTTGTAGAAGATGCAGTTTTGGTAAATTACTGGCACAAGAAAGCAAAGAAACCAATTCTTTCAGAGGGTCCCATTCAATTGCAGACCCATGGTGGCGAAATTCGCTGGAGGAACTTATACCTCAAAGAATTGAGCTAACTTACATTTACTCCCTGCTTCAAAGTTTGATCCAAAAACTGCTTTGGTGTTGTGATATCTTCCAACTTAAAATCCAAGCGTACTGGAATAACGGATTTTTTTCCCGACATCTGTAAATCCTGTGCTGATGAACTTGAATCCCTCGGTATTGCTTGTGAGGTTTATTTGATCCCTGGTGGCGTGGGTATCAAATTTCTTGCTGAGCAACCAAGTCCTCTCGATCTCAACAGGCTCGTACATTTGCCGATACTGGAATTGGATTTCTCCCATTTACCGAGCCTAAACTATGAACAGTTAAAAGAATTTACGCTCAGGGGACTCACCCTGCCGGCAAGGTCCAGTCTTCCTTTCGCCGAGCTTAGGCATTTTTCTCTTCGTCGATTCAAGGCCCAGGAACCCCAAACCAATGACTTTGACTCTCTGAGTTGCCATGCCCTGGAAGAATTAGATTTATCCAAAAGCAACTTAGGTAATTTGTCATTTTGCAGAGATATGCCCCTGCATAATCTCAATATTGCCTCAACCCAGGTTAAGAGCCTCTCAAGCCTACAGGGCAAGGAAATCGAGACACTGGATCTTTCGAATTGCCCAATTGAGTCACTGTCTTCCCTTGAAGAGACTCCGATCAAATCGCTTAGACTGGTCTCCTCTCCAGTTGAGTCGCTGGAACCCTTACGAGAAACCCCACTCAAAAGCCTTGTCCTTCGTGCCACCCAAGTTTCCGACTTAACTCCCTTGATGGAATCACCACTTGAGAGTTTGGAACTGCCTGGCTCTCCCGTTTCTTCGATTCAGCCTCTGACTGCCTGTCCCATTAGGCACCTAAACATGATCGGTATACCGGCAGAGGACATTTCACCACTCCTCGAAATGCAGCTTAAATCGCTACTAATCTCGCCTCTCAAACTTAATAAAGAACAGTTCAATATTTTGGAGAAAATTGAGGTAACCAATTTGATTGGCCCAGGTGATCCGGCGGATCAAGCACCTGAGCAATTCTTTGAAAAGTATTTAAAGCTCGTAGACAACTAATACTGATACTCTTGTCTAATTCATAGATCCCCTTTAGATAAAATATTATGGATCGGCTGAAAGGAGTTCAGGATTACTATGATGTTGTTGTCATAGGAAGTGGTCTTGGAGGATTGACTGGTGCAAATGTACTAGCAAAACAGGGACATTCCGTTCTTCTGCTTGAACATCATTACCAGTTTGGAGGCTTAGCCACATGGTTTAAACGCGCAGGTGGTCATATTTTTGATATTTCTTTACACGGATTCCCTGTGGGTATGATTAAGTCCTGCCGAAGATACTGGACCAAGGAAATCTCGGATTCTATTGTTCAGTTAAAAAATATCCGGTTTGTTAATCCACAGTACGATCTGCGGACTACTTTTGATCGACTGGATTTTACCCAAATCCTTCAGGATACTTTCAAAATTGCCAAGGAAAGGGTAGAGGAGTTTTACGATCACTTACGAAAAATGGATTATTTTGAGAAAGATGGTCGCACAATTGGAGACTTATTGGAGGAATTCTTTCCTGGAAGAGATGATGTTAAGAGACTCTTGCTTGAGCCTATCTCCTATGCAAATGGCTCTTCCTTTCTCGATCCTGCCATAGCTTACGGTATCGTATTTACCAATTTCATGAGGAAGGGCATTTACACCTTTAAGGATGGAACTGACTCCCTCATTCGAAAAATGGTCGAGGAACTAAGAAAAAATGGGGCAGATTTACGGCGACAATGCACCGTTGAAAAACTTCTAACCAATGAGAAAAACGGGAAACCTTGCGTCACTGGCGTGCAGGTGAATGGCAAAGAAATTCAATGCGGAGCTGTTCTATCCAATGCGAACTTGAAAAATACAATCGAGAAAATGCTTGGACTTTCCAAGCTGCCTGCCTCCTTTGCCAAAAAGTCGAAGGAAGTACGGCTGAACAATACCTCATGCCAAGTATACATTGGACTAAAAAAGGGTGCGACCATACCAGAATCTGTGGGCGATTTAATTTTCACATCTGAATCCCCAGAGTTTTCCACCGATGAGCTAGCTGATTTTCATACCAAAAGCCGTACCTTTTCGATTTATTACCCTGATACCAGACCACACCGGAAAGATCCACGCTACAGTATCGTGGCGTCTCTGAACGCTAAATGGAAAGATTGGGATCAGCTTACAGATAATGAATACGCCAAGGCCAAGGATCGATTGTGCGAAGAAAGCCTACTGGCACTCGAAAAAATAATCCCTGACATACGGGATAAGATTGATCATATCGAAGCCGCCACCCCCAGGACTATTAAGCATTACACCCGCCACGCAAATGGAGCTACTTTTGGTACCAAGTTCGAAGGGCTTGAAGTATCCAATGAATTACCCAATCATGCTCCCGGCCTATACCATGCTGGATCGGTTGGCATCATAATGTCCGGCTGGCTTGGTACGATCAATTATGGTGTCATCACAGCTAACAAAATAGACAGCTTTCTCCGCGGTAAATCAACTGACAGTCTGAACACGGATACAGAGGGATCAAGCTTTGCCGTTGCCTGAGAAGCCTTAATTCTCTAGCTCTCTTCCTTAAATCATGGAAGAAATTTATCGTAGAATACCACATCGTCCTCCTTTTCTCTTTGTTGATAAAATTGTAGAAATCACAGAGGAAGGTGCCACATCCTCTCTTACCATCAAGCCTGAGTTTCCTTTCTTTGAAGGACATTACCCCGGAAATCCTATTATGCCGGGTGTTTTACTCTGCGAGGCTGTGTTTCAAACAGGTGCAATTTTTCTTGCTGACCATCTCAAGAGTGAGTCACTCACCGATGAATCCGTGACTCCGGTATTATCCCGTATCCGGGATGCCCGGTTCAAAAGAATGGTCAAGCCGGGAGATGTTGTCGAAATTTCAGTCAAACTTGGTGACAAAATGGGTCAGTTTTTCACCATGACCGGCGAGGTGCGAAAAGAAGGTAAGGTCGCACTTACCCTGTCCTACGCACTGGCCATGGTGAAAGAAGATTCATCCCAGTGAGTTTCCTTGGTCTTAAGGACAAAACATTTTTGGTGGTTGGGGTGGCCAACCGCAAGAGTGTCGCCTGGTCTGTGGCTAAGCTACTGCAAGAAGAAGGTGCCAAAATTTTATACTGTGTAAGGAGCGAAAAGCGGAAGACCGAGTTACAATCTTTGTTGTCCAGTAATGAGACGATCTTCACTTGTGATTTTGAAAACGAATCAGAAATTATAGCCTTACAAAAAGAACTGAGCGAGGTACAGAACCTCAAGCTTGACGGATTGTTACATTCAATTGCCTTTGCTAATTATTCTGAAGGACTAAAGCCTTTTCATGAGACGAACCGGAAGGACTTTCTGCAGGCTACTCAAATATCCTCTTTTTCACTGGTTGAATTGGCACGGATATGTAAACCATTCCTCCAGCATTCTGCTTCTGTGGTAACGGTAGGGATTTCTTCCACTGAAGTAACCGCTGAAAACTATGGGTATATGGCACCCATTAAAGCCTCGTTGGAAGCTTCAGTAAGATATCTGGCGAAGTCTTTTTCAAAGGATTGCGGCGTGCGCTTCAACTCCGTCAATGCCGGCCCCCTTAAGACCAGTGCGTCAGCAGGCATCCCCGGATATCTGGTGAATTATTTATATGCGGAAAAACTAACCTTCCGTAAAAAAGCATTACAAACGGAAGAAGTCGCTAATCTGGCAGCTTTTCTCCTAAGTCCGAGATCTTCTGGTATTAATGGGCAGGGCATCGTCATCGATGCTGGCATGGGCCTCAATTACTTTGATCAGGAAATTGTACAGGATTCCATGCGGGTAAAAGAATGAAATTCTCCCGGGTTGCGATCGAGGCAATGGCGTACTCTTTGCCTCCCCATCTTGTCACATCTGAAGAGATAGAAGATAGACTCTCTCCTTTGTATTCTCGACTGAAGCTACAAACTGGCAGACTCGAGTTAATGACAGGTATAAAATCACGCAGGCTTTGGCCTGCGGATTTCAAAGCATCGCAAGCCTCCGCTGAAGCTGGAATAAAGCTTATCAAAGGTGGAATAAACCCAAATGAGGTAGATTTACTGATTCACTGTGCCGTATGTCGGGATCGTCTTGAGCCAGCCACCGCATCTTATGTGCACAGGTTAATGGGGCTCTCTGGGAATACCCAAATCCTGGACATTTCCAACGCTTGCCTGGGATTTTTAAATGCCCTGGTTCTGGCTGGATCAATGATTGAAACCGGCCAAATCCGACGAGCTATACTGGTGGCTGGTGAAAATGGGGCACCACTGGTAGAGCAAACCATCAAACTTTTAAATGAAGGGGAGCACGACCGGAAATCCATCAAGCCCTTCTTCGCAAATTTAACTATTGGTGCTGGAGCGGTGGCATGGTCGATCGTTGATAAAAGCCTGATCAAAGATGATAAACCCACTTTGGGAACCTGGTCTTCTGAAACCGATACTTCCCATAATCAATTATGTGAAGGAGATGTGTCCGGCGACAGTTTGGTCATGCAGACCGATTCTGAGGAATTATTGCATGCAGGCATCTCTGTGGCAGAAAGAGCCTGGGAGAAATTTCTTCAAGCCCATCACTGGTCTCCCCATGATCCAGAACTTGTGATCACTCACCAAGTTGGGAAAGCTCATACACAAGCTGTATTAAATGCTCTTCAGATTGATCCTGCTCTTAATTTCCCATCTTACGAAACTCTTGGGAACTGTGGTTCGGTTTCTCTTCCAATTACCTACACCTTGGCCTGTGAAAGCGATCCTGGGAACTTAGAACGCAAGGCTGCCTTACTTGGTATCGGCAGTGGTCTATCCAGCTTAATGCTCTCGATTAATTCTTGAAAATCACTCCCAGACTCAAAGCAGTTTTTCCTTTTGAGGGGAAAGTACACAACCTGTCTTCCGGGCATAAAATGCATTACCTCGATGAAGGGAATGACCAATCTGGCATACCGACACTTTTCCTTCACGGAAATCCAACCTGGTCCTTTTTTTACCGGCAGTTCCTACTGAATTGGAGACAAAAGATGAGATGTATTGCCCCGGATCATTTGGGATGCGGATTATCTGAGAAACCATCTTTAAAAGATTTTCCATACACTCTGGAAGCTCATGCCACCAATGTCCGGGAATTGGTTGATCGCTTAAATATATCCGAATTCAATCTAGTGGTTCACGACTGGGGGGGGGCGATCGGATTTACTGCATTCCGAGACTGCACCCATAGAATTAAAAAAATTACCCTTTTAAACACAGCTGCCTTTCCATCCACTGATGTGCCAAAGAGAATTCTTCTTTGCAGAACTCCCATGCTCGGTCAGTTCTTAGTGCGAGCTTTAAATGGATTCGCTCTTCCTGCAACCTGGATGGCGTCCAGCAAAGGACTCTCCAAGGATGTGAAATATGGACTTCTTTATCCTTATAATTGTTGGGAAAACCGGTTGGCGGTCTGGAGATTTGTTAAAGATATTCCATTAGAGCCTGATCATCCATCTAAGGAAGTTTTGGAAGAAACTGCCAATTCACTTAAAAACTACATCGAAACGCCAGCTATTGCCTGCTGGGGATTGGATGATTTCTGCTTCCATGAAGGGTTTCTTCAGGAATGGGAAAAGCACTGGCCGCATTTGCAAAGTCACCGTCTCGAAGGGACAGGTCACTATCTCCTGGAGGATAATTTTGAAGATTGTAGCAGCGTGATTGAACCATTCCTTTTCGCCAACTAGCTTTCTTACTTGCAATCAATGGCGCGGGGAAGGAATTTGAATTCGTAATGGGATCAAAAAAAGCACTTCGAAGCAGAGAAGAACGCTCTGGTAATATCGTTTCTATTGAACCATACGATAACACATCGAATGCGTATTACAGGGAGACGCCTAAAAGAGCTCAGACTGGATTTGGGGCTTATTTGACGGTGGCTTTGATTGTGTTCCTTGTCGTACTCTTTCTTGGTATCTATGATTTTTTTCTGCAAATATGGAAGGCATTCGCTTAGAAAATAAAGAAAGAAAATCACCTGAAGAAATCGATAAATTTATCCGCTTTCTTTCTGGAGAAAAAAGATACTCAGATTACACCCTCAGAAACTACCTCCACGCCATCCGTTCATTTGTTAGCTGGTTGGATGAACACAAAAAAAAACAGGTTCGAATATCTGAGGTCAACCAAAGTCTTGCCAGGGACTACATAATCGAGTCCCAACAAATAAGATCCAAGCGAACGGTTCGGAATCACATATCTGCCCTGAGATCTTTTTATCAATTTTGCCAGTCTAGAAATTATTTAAATAACAATCCATTCAGAAACCTGACTCTGCCTAAGCTGGAAAAAAAACTTCCGGTATTTCTTAGCCAAGAGGAGCTCATCCAGTTGCTTGAAGCCCCCCTGAAATTAGAAATCAGTAGTCCACATGCTGAGATGATCAGAGTACGGGATCGTATTATCATGGAACTCTTGTATGGTGGCGGACTTCGGGTGAGTGAAGTGGTCGGACTGAACCATGGAGATTTAGATCTCCCTAAATCCCTCGTCAGAATATTAGGCAAGGGAAGAAAGGAAAGGGTAGTGCCTATCCCGGAAAGAACTTCGTCTTTACTGATCAGTTTCCGTGAGAATTTTTGCCTGGATGCATCGTCCTCATCTCCACTATTCACTAGTTCTAAGGCACAAAGGCTAAGTACCAGAAATGTTCAACTTCGGCTAAAGAAGTACCTGGCTTTCTGCCAACTTCCTCAGGATGTAACTCCCCACAAGTTAAGGCATTCCTTTGCCACGCATCTGCTGGATAATGGTGCAGACCTAAGATCGGTACAGGAACTACTTGGACATTCCAGTCTGTCAACCACTCAGGTTTACACTCATGTATCTGTAGGAAGATTAAAAAAAGCTCACAAACTGGCCCACCCGAGGGCCTAGCTCGGGTATGAAATATTTTTTGATTCTGCTTCCATTCCTGATGACCTTTTCTTACTGGGCAAGCGAGGGAAGTAGGCTTTCCTTTTGGGCAAACCAGGTGGAAAACCGAGAAGAGATTCCCATTATTGAGGGAATGCCGGAACTGGGGACTCAAACCAAAGTAACTTGGCAGAAAAAATTTGTACCTGGTATCGAAACTCCAACCTTAGGTTTTTTCATTTCCACGATCCTTTTCCTCTCTCATTATTTTTCAAAAAGAAGTTTGAAAAAATCTTCACTTTAAGTGCTATTACCATGATGAAATTTATCTCCCTGTTTTTATTATCCGTCAGTGCACTCTGGTCAGAAGTTAAATCCTTTGATTTTAAGGACGCAAAAGGAGTCAATACGATTATCTTTCAGTTGGATGCTTTGCTCGAGTCGATCAATGGATCTGCAGGAGGTATCTCTGGCACCGTATCCTTTGACCCAGAAAGTCCGGAAAGCACGAAAGGATCGATCCTGTTAGAGGCTTCCAGTCTCAGAGTAGATAACCCTGTATTGCAGGAGCATATGCATGGAGAGGATTGGCTCAATGTATCCAAGTTTCCTCATATTGAATTTTCCTTATCCAATTTAAGAAAAATTTCTACTGAGGGGCGAACTGTTAAAGCAGTTGCGGATGGTAAAATGTCTATCCGCCAGGTTACTTTAAAAATGAATATTCCAGTGGAGATAACCTACCTTGAAGGCATGCTGGAAAAAAGAAACCGAATTCCTGGTGATCTTCTCGTTGTGCGATCGAAGTTTACAGTTAAAAGAGATGATTTTGGAATAAGACCAGGTGAATACTTAGATAAAGTGGCAAATGAAATTGATATATCGATTAATCTTGCCGGAGCCTGTCCCCTGGAATAATTTAGCTTCTTACCCCACGAGAGTTTTTACTCTCACCCCAATAAGCGGGAACGCCCCTAAGCGTTCTCGCTTTTTTTGTTTTATCTGATATTGTAATCACCTTTTTGTGAGCAACAGCAACATCCATCCCATACATAGCCAGCTTATCCCGAAACCTGAGAAGGAAAAACTCTTGGGTCAGAAAGGTATGGTCTTTTGGCATTATGGACTATCTGGTTCAGGTAAAAGCACCCTGGTCCTGGAGATGGAAAAGCGTCTGCATCATGAAGGTATTCATTCGGTGGTTCTGGACGGGGACAATTTACGCTCCAGTCTCAATCAAGACCTCGGGTTCTCCGATGATGACCGGAGGGAAAATATTCGCAGAGTAAGTGAGTTGGCAAAGATCTTGGCGGAAAACGGAATCATTGTTTTGGTTTCGCTGATCTCTCCGTTGCAGGAGTTTAGATCCTCGGCAAAAGCAATCATTGGAGAAGAAAGTTTCCACGAGATTTATATTCAGGCATCGTTCGCCGCATGCAAAGAACGTGATGTCAAGGGTCTCTATGCAAAAGCTGAATCAGGTAAGGTTAAATCATTTACTGGAAAAGAATCGAGCTTTGAGGAGCCTGAAAGTGCTCATCTAATCATCAATACTGAAGCAGAAAGTAAGGAAACTTCAGTGAATAAACTCTATTCCTACATCAGGAATTCCATTTCAATCTGACATGAAAAACTACAACCTAACTCATTTGGATCAGCTCGAGGCAGAAGCAATTTTTGTACTGCGAGAAACTGCTGCCCAATTTGAACGCCCCGGGCTTCTTTTCTCTGGTGGGAAGGATTCCATTGTGATGGCTCATTTAGCCTACAAAGCATTTTATCCTGCAAAATCGCCATTTCCCTTGGTCCATGTCGATACGGGTCATAATTTCCCCGAAACTATCGAGTATCGGGATACATTTGTGGAAAAATTGGGTGCCCAGTTAATCGTGGGACTTGTTCAGGATTCCATCGACCGGGGCACGGCTGTGGAAGAAACTGGCCCAAACGCCAGTCGCAACGCCCTTCAATCTGTTACGCTTTTAGAAACGATAGAATCCCATTCTCTGGATGCAGCCCTTGGTGGCGGAAGAAGAGACGAAGAAAAAGCACGGGCAAAAGAACGATTCTTTTCACACCGGGATGCTTTTGGACAATGGGATCCAAAAAACCAGAGACCCGAATTATGGAATCTTTTCAATGGAAGAAAAGCCCATGGTGAACACTTCAGGGTTTTCCCTTTGAGCAATTGGACAGAGATGGATGTATGGCAGTACCTCAAGAAAGAAGAAATCGAATTACCTTCCCTGTATTTCTCTCATCAACGGGAAATTGTGGAGCGTAATGGATCCCTTCTCGCAGTGAGTGAATTTGTAAAACCCACCGACAAGGAGACTGCCCGGACGGAAACTGTTCGTTTTCGCACCATCGGGGATGCAACCTGTACAGGTGCAGTCCTCTCCACTGCCTCCACTCTTGATGAAGTTATCGCAGAAGTCGCTGCTTCGAGAGTGACTGAGCGTGGCACCCGAGCAGACGACCGCCGATCAGAATCGGCCATGGAAGACAGGAAAAAACAGGGTTATTTCTAAAGGAAGATATTTCTAATGAGCGAAGAAAAAAATTACCTAAACATGGATCTATTGCGCTTCACCACCGCTGGAAGTGTGGATGATGGAAAGAGCACACTGATTGGACGCCTGTTTCACGACACCAAAGCCATTTTTGAAGATCAATTGGAAGCAATTGAACAAAGTAGTAAAAAAAGAGGAGATGAAAACATCAACCTCGCTCTCCTAACCGATGGATTGCGGGCAGAAAGAGAACAGGGGATTACTATTGATGTTGCTTACCGATATTTCGCCACGCCCAAAAGAAAATTCATCATAGCCGACACTCCCGGGCACATCCAGTATACCCGCAATATGGTGACCGGTGCATCAACCGCCAATTTAGCATTAATTCTGGTCGATGCCAGAAATGGTGTGGTTGAGCAAACCCGCAGGCATAGTTTTATTGCCGATCTACTGGGTATTAAGCATGTGGCGGTGTGTATCAACAAAATGGACTTGGTGGGATATGAGGAAGCAGCATATGTAAAGGTGCTGGAGCAATTCACTGATTTTGCCAGCCGACTGGAAAATGTGACTGATATCACCTTTATCCCCATCTCCGCACTAAAAGGAGATAATGTGGTCGACCGCTCAGAAAACATGACCTGGTACAAAGGACCACCTCTGTTGTACCATTTGGAAAATGTTTATGTGGGTTCTGACTCCAATCACATAGACGCACGATTTCCTGTGCAATGGGTTATCCGGCCCCACTCCGATGAACATCATGATTTTCGTGGCTTCGCGGGCCGTGTAGCAGGTGGAGTGTTTAAAACTGGGGATGAAGTGGTTGTCCTCCCTTCTGGTTTCTCCTCAAAAATTAAACAAATTCTTATCGCTGACCAAGAAATAGATGAAGCCTTCCATCCACAGTCTGTGACCATTCTACTGGAAGACGAAATTGACATCAGTCGTGGCGATATGTTGGCGAAACCAAATAACCAACCAAATTCCACTCAGGATTTGGATGCGAGAATTTGCTGGTTTTCAGGATCCAAAAAACTTACTCAAGGAGCGAAGCTGATTTTAAGACATACCACCAAGGAAGTGCAGACGATTGTCAGTGATATCCGCTACAAAATCGATGTGAATAATCTTCGCAAAGATGAGGAACAAAAAGAATTGGGTATGAATGACATTGGCCGGGTAAATTTACGTACATCCCAACCCATTTTCTTTGATACTTACCGACGCAATCGCAACACAGGCAGTTTTGTGCTGGTTGATCCATTCACCAACGAAACATTAGCCGCAGGCATGCTTAGGTAAGTAGATTATCAGGTCTCTTTCAGTTCATTTTAGCAGACCTATTTACTGATCACATTCAGCAATCCTTATAGTAGATTTCCCATGTGATTATCTTTTCGCACATTAGAATTTCCGTAATTTAAGTAACAGCTTTGTCATATCCTTATCCCCAAAGACCTATGAATAAAACCTTTTCCTTCATTTCCTTATTCACCATTCTAAGTTCCTGTTCTGCCCTGAATAACTCAGGCACGAACAGCGAGGATTCTCTGCAAGAAAGCAACTCTTATACCTGGACCACCGACCACATACATGTAGGTGTGCGCTGGCAACCCTTTGGTCTACCAGGTTGCGAACTTTACGACGCCAACCGTCCATTGATTGCAGAACATAGTAGCTACGCACAGTTTTGGGTTAGCTGGAATGCGGTGGAACCTCAGGAGATCAATACGGACTATGAAAAACATATGTCTGGTCAGTTACGAGCCATTGAGCATGCGGTGGACTTGTGTATGGAAAGAGGAGTAAAAGTAGAATTTGTGATGTGGCATACGCCCAGCTGGGCTTCCGTTTCTGGTAAAGGTGGCGCCTGGCGGCCCAAAGATGGATTACATGCTGAATTCGTTACCCGGATTGCCAAGCATTTCAAAGGCAGGGTAGGGGCTTATCAACTTTATCATGAAGTGAATCTACAGGGCATGATGAAAGATGCGGACTCCGATTTTATTATTAATGAAATCTTTACAAAGGGTGCACGTGCAATTCGGGCTGTTTACGACGAAGATCCCGCTTTGCCGGTCATTATTTCTACCTCCGGAACTTCCCCTTGCGAAGCCTGTGGTTCCCTGGAAGGTCTCGAGGGAGGAAAAGGCGCAGTTGCCGTCAATGATTATTACGACCAGCAGATTGCTGCCACTGAAATGATGCAAGAAGTGGACGCCCTGAACATGAATGTGTCTGATCATTTCAATGGATATGGAATGATGGACGGGGAAATCATTCCTCATGTTTGGGGGCAGTATGATTTGGTCAGGAATAAATTGGATCAGGCAGATTTTATTTCCAAGAAAATCCTATCTTCTGAATCTTGGATCGTGTGGGATGGATCCAATAACAACCATGATGTCAATGGGGATGGTCTGAAGAACGAGAAAGATGCTTACAGCAAAACAATCACGATCTTTGGTCAGTTACTGGAAAGAGGTTTAAATACAGTTAACATGCCCTGGTGCGATAATTCCAGCCGCTGGTCAATGGGACTGGTTAAACGGGTGGACTACAATGGTAGAGTCAAACAGCTCGAACCAGACTGGGTCGTTCCATCCAATGATAGTGGTCCTGGTATCGTGACCCGAAAAATTAATCTTAGAGGATCATCAGATGATAGTGTCGTGCCCGTTGAAATGCCTTCCAGCGGACTTCCTTTCACCGTGGAAGATTATATCAACCCTGGCGACCCCAACCACCTTCATTACTATATCTGGAAATGGTACTCGCAGATTTCGGGTGGGTCCGATGAGGTAATTCGTCATGCCATTGCTGGTGAGTCAGGAAATGATATTAAAGTACTTGGCGTTGGCATGACCGGAAACGAACAATACAAAATATCTGCTTACAACAGAACGACGGGAGCCTTTATTGTTCTGATCTACGCCAGCGGAGCCAATGGGAAAGGTTGGGCAGATGTCTCGATTCCTTCAACGGTCCAAAATGGTAAATACTACAACAATAATTTCTCCAAAATAGATTTCCGCGGGGAAGGTATCCCCAACATGAGAAAATACATCAGCAAAGTAACTACTCACAATATCAGTGAGGAGGATGGTAGTATCGAAGATCTTAGTGTCACGAACTCCCGCAATCAGGTGGTTAGCAACGGAGTCCTGAAAGCTAGGATCAACGGAATGAATAAATTTACCACGATTGAATTTATCCCCCGCTAATTCCTTCGAAATTTAAGCCACTACATTGGCTGGGGTGGGTGGTTTGATTGCTTGGAGTTGTATTGCTTTAATACATACAGTGATTGAGCGGGTAATTTTGAAACCCCGCCCAGCAATAGAATAGAAAAAATCCAACCAAGCAGCGAATAAGCAGATGGGGTGAAAAGGACGAAGCAGAGGAGTGTAGAAATGACTCCGCTGAAAAAACATATAAACCGAACTCCCCATACAACTCTTCTACAGACACCCAGATAATGCATGCGGGAATCGCAGGTCACACAATAAGGTATTTCTTCATTCTGGGTGTAAGACCCTCCATCAAGATCTGCACGGGGAAAGGTGCTCCATTTTCTTCGGTAATCGGTAAATTGACCACAATTTGCACACCAAGGCTCTTCTTTTTCTCCTTCAGTTAAATCAATAATCTCTGTCTCATCAGTCATCCCAGAACTACATATTCTGTGTGATTAAAACTAGAATGATCAAACCGCAATCTTATCCATTGACTAAAGGGTTTAGGGAAATTCAATTTAGTAGGAGTAAACATGACCCATTCTCCATTTAAACGAATTAGTCTTTTCCTGTGAATGTGAAAAAGACAGAAAGGAATGGGAGAATGGTCCTCAATGCAATTCCGGGAATAGGTCCTGTGATGTTAAAAAGATTACTGGATCATTTCTCTGAGGATCCCTGGGAAATCATCCATGCCAATCCGTCTAAATTAACTCAAATCAAAGGGATTGGTAAAAAATTAATTCAGTCAATTACAGAAACCAACTGGATGGATTGGCTCAGCCGAGAAACTGAAAAGTTGAGTAAAATGAATGGCTGCTTTATTGATAACGCAGAAATTCCATCTTACCTAAAGGAATTGGAAGACCCGCCAGCAGGTCTTTACTGCCTGGGAGAAATCCCTCAACTCCCCTGCATCTCTATTGTAGGAACCAGAATCCCTTCCTCTTATGGTAAAAAGTATGCCAGGGAACTGGCCCGGGATTTAGCAAGTGCCGGAGTCTGTGTCGTCTCTGGAATGGCCAGAGGAATTGATACAGAAGCCCATCTTGGCGCATTGGAAGCTGGAGGAAAAACAATTGCTTTTTTAGGAAGCGGACTCGATGTGATCTACCCGCCTGAAAACCTTGGTTTATATCAGAAAATTATTTCATCTGGTGCGGTACTCTCCGAATTCCCCCTTGGTAAAAAAGCGGACCGTAGAACTTTCCCCATGAGAAACCGCTTAGTCGCAGGTGTTTCCTTGGGGGTTGTGGTCATTGAATCAGCTAAAGCAGGCGGAAGCATGATTACTGCGCGTTTCGCTGCCGAGCAGGGCAGAACAGTATTTGCTCTACCCGGAAGGATCGATCATGCCGAATCTGCAGGTTGTTTATCCCTTATCCGGGATGGGGCTACCCTGGTTCGTAATTGCAAAGATATTCTGTCAGAAATCGCCCCCATGATGAACCATACCTCACCGGTTGACCTAAGGTCCAAAATTCCAGAGCCACCGAATCATCATAACTTAGATCCAAGTGAGCAGAAAATCATTGAAGTATTGCGAGGTGACATTCTTGATTTGGAACAGATTCAACAACTTACTGAAATGCCTCTTAATGAAGTTATGGCAACCACCACTATGCTGGAAATTCAGAGCCTCATTCATAAAAGACCAGATGGTAGGTTTGAGATCAATTAAATGTATAGTTGCATTTCTTTTACTTGTGCACTTGAATTGAGTTTAAGTTTAGGGGAGCCCAAGGATGATGGGCTGAGAAGTTGGATCAATTCCACCAACGACCCTTTGAACCTGATGCTTCTTTAGTCGTAGGGAAAACTTCAGTTATTCGGCTGATTTCTCCCCCGTCTGACGGAGTCTATTAATCCAAATTCAGCATGATACAAAAAGTCGAAGAACCAAAGCCATCCTCCTCTCTTTTTCCCAATTCAAAGCGTGTTTACCTTAAGGGTACTACCCATGAGGTAAATATCCCTATGAGAGAGATTCAGTTATCCGATACTCATCTCCCTGATGGTGGTTCTCAAAAGAATGAACCTGTAAGGGTTTATGATACCTCTGGACCTTGGGGTGACCCAGATTTTCATGGTAATATTGAATTAGGCCTCCCTAAACTTCGGGAGGATTGGATTCTTGGACGCAAAGATGTTGAAAAAATAACCGGACGTGAAAGTAGCCCAGAGGACAATGGATATTTATCCTCCCGTCACGACGAAAGAACACAGGAAAGATCGCAGGAATTACCTGATTTTGACCGTTCTGGAATCTCCGTACTGCGGGGCAAATCCGGCAGCCCAGTCACCCAACTTCACTATGCAAGAGAGGGAATCATTACTCCGGAAATGGAATTTGTTGCCGTTCGGGAAAACATGAAACTGCAGGTGCTTGCCGATGAACTGAAAACTTCGCCGCAAGAGCTTTCGAATTCTCTATGTCACCAACATGATGGAAATTCCTTCGGAGCATCTATCCCCAAGGAGATTACTCCTGAGTTTGTTCGTGATGAGGTAGCCCGCGGACGGGCAATCATTCCAGCCAATATCAATCACCCGGAGCTTGAGCCAATGGCGATAGGTAGAAACTTCCTGGTTAAAATCAATGCCAATATCGGAAATTCTGCAATTGCTTCATCAATTGAGGAAGAGGTGGAAAAGATGCGCTGGGCAACCAAGTGGGGAACCGATACCCTGATGGATCTTTCCACTGGCAAAAATATTCACCGTACCAGAGAGTGGATTCTTCGTAACTGTCCGGTACCGGTGGGTACAGTTCCTATCTACCAGGCTCTGGAAAAAGTAGGCGGGAAGCCGGAAGAACTTACCTGGGAAATTTTTCGAGATACTCTCATCGAGCAGGCCGAGCAGGGGGTGGATTACTTTACCATACATGCAGGTGTTTTACTGCGCTATGTTCCCATGACCAGAAACCGGATGACTGGAATAGTCAGCAGAGGTGGTTCCATCATGGCAAAATGGTGCCTCGCACATCATCAGGAAAATTTTCTCTACCAGAAATGGGATGAAATCTGTGACATAATGGCAGCCTATGATGTCTCCTTTTCCATTGGTGATGGGTTACGCCCTGGATCCATTGCCGATGCCAATGATGAAGCTCAGTTTGCGGAATTAAAAACGCAGGGTGAATTAACCACCCGTGCATGGAAGAAGGGAGTGCAGGTGATGAATGAAGGTCCTGGTCATGTTCCCATGCATATGATCAAGGAAAACATGGAAAAGCAGCTCGAATGGTGTCACGAAGCTCCTTTTTACACCTTAGGTCCTTTAACCACGGATGTAGCCCCGGGATACGACCATATCACCAGCGGAATTGGTGCCGCCATGATTGGTTGGTACGGATGCGCAATGCTTTGTTATGTTACTCCGAAAGAGCATCTAGGATTGCCTGACAGGCAGGATGTGCGTGAGGGCGTAATTACCTACAAATTAGCTGCTCATGCTGCCGACTTGGCGAAAGGACACCCAGGAGCTCAATACCGGGACAATGCATTGTCCAAGGCAAGATTTGAGTTTCGCTGGGAAGATCAATTCAATCTGTCCCTCGATCCTGAGAAAGCGAAGGAATTTCACGACCAGACCCTGCCCAATGAAAATGCAAAGACGGCTCATTTCTGCTCCATGTGCGGGCCACATTTCTGCTCGATGAAAATTACGGAGGATGTCAGGAAATTTGCTGAAGATAATGGATATGGCGATGAGGAATCTGCCCTTCAAATGGGCATGCAAGAGAAATCCAAGGAGTTTAGGGAGTCGGGATCAGAGATTTACCATGCCTCCAGTTCTCAAGACCAATGATTCTTTTCGTAAACGACGAAACACAAGAACTTCCTGAGGGAGCCACTTTAAAAGACCTCAAGGAAAAGCTTGGGATCGAAGACCAAGGTTTTGCTTTCGCCAGAAACGAAGAAGTTGTACCACTGATGGAACATTCAACATGCCAGCTTAAGGAGCAGGACCGTATAATTATTATACAGGCGACACAGGGAGGGTGAGCACTCTTCCCATGGTTCTTCTCATCACACCCTCATCCATTAAAAAAGATGAGCCTCAAGTGTGGTGTGATCTTTTTGAAGTCGGTCTGGAGAGGTTGCATCTCCGAAAAACCGATTCAGATCCAACACAGGTGGGAAAGCTGTTGGAAAAACTTCCAGAAAAGTATCACTCAAAAGTTGTTCTTCATAGGTATCCCGAACTTTTGGATAAATTCAATCTTGCAGGTTACCATCACCGTTCGAATGAGGATTTACAGAAAAATGTAAATGGAACTATTAGCCGATCGTTCCATTACCTGGAAGAACTTAAATCGAATAGCGAATCCCTGGACTATTGTTTTTTTGGCCCGGTCTATGAATCTATTTCCAAAAAGGGATATTTACCGAGGGTATCACTGCCAGAGCTGGGTGCAGCTTTACACTCAAACCATAAAAAAGATCAGAGATCTCAAGTCTACGCACTTGGAGGCGTGAGAAGGAAGAAAATACCTGAATTATTTGATCTTGGTTTTGATGGAGTCGCTTTATTCGGTTCAATTTGGGGTAAAAAAGACCCTGTTTTGGCATTCGAGAAGTACCTGTACATTGAACGCAGCACCTGGGGAAAAAGGGAGAAAGAACAATCACTGATCAAAAGATTGTTTGCACCAGAATGATTGATCAGGCTTTTTTTCATTCGGCTGATGCCAGGCTAATGTGCCTTACACATGACCATTCCGTGCTCAGTCATTTTGACCAGGCAAAACTTCTTCTTGAAAATGGGGGGAGACTGATTCAGGTAAGAACCAAAGTAAAGAATCCCGCTAGTTTTACTCGCGAAGCCATCGAGATTGTTAAACTTGCAAGATCATTTAATGCAAAAGTGATTATTAATGATTATGCAGATGTAGCTGCCAATGCATCAGCCTGGGGAGTTCATTTAGGTATGAAGGATGAAAACATTGCTGATGTTAGAAAAAAATTCGGTAACCGCCTGATTATTGGACGAACTGTCCATAGCTTGGCAGACGCACAAAAATGTAAGATCGAAAAACCCGACTATACTGGCATCGGCCCCTTTCGTAGATCTTCCACAAAACGAGATCTAATTCCACAATTGTCCAGGGAGCAGTTTAAGCAAATCATAACTTTTCTTTCTCCCTTGCCCACTTTTTTAATCGGTGGATTAAGCGAGAATGATTCCTCCTTAATTGATGAACTGAATCTTACAGGACTGGCTGTTTGTTCCGCTTTATGGGAAGGCAATGACCGTAAAGAACAGATCCGTAAAATTATCAATTCCTCCAAACCTTCTCTTCTTGTATCCTGAATGAAAGATAATCTCGATAGTCTTACCATTGGTGATCACTCATTTGAATCCAGACTTTTTGTCGGCACAGGAAAATTTTCCTCCGGAACCAGTCTGGCGAGAACTCTCGATGCATGTGGCACTCAGTTAGTCACTGTTGCGATGAAAAGGGCGAATTTGAAGCAGCCTGACTCTATTCTTCCACATATTGATCGCTCAAAATACAAACTGCTTCCCAACACCTCGGGAGTCAGGAATGCCAAAGAGGCAGTATGGGTTGCCCAAATGGCTCGGGAAGCACTCGAAACAAACTGGTTAAAACTGGAAATTCACCCAGACCCAAAATACTTGATGCCTGACCCAATTGAGACCCTGAATGCCACAATTGAGTTATCCAAGCTTGGCTTCACTATTCTGCCGTACTGCCATGCAGACCCAGTTCTGTGCAAGCAGTTAGAAGATGCGGGTGCAGCTGCAGTTATGCCTCTTGGCTCCCCGATTGGAAGCAATCAAGGGCTCCAAAGCAGGGAATTCCTGAAAATCATTATCGAACAGGCCAGGGTACCCGTGGTGATCGATGCTGGTATCGGTGCACCTTCCCACGCTTGTGAAGCATTGGAACTTGGAGCAGATGCCGTTCTGGTAAACACCGCTCTGGCAACGGCTAATCATCCTGAATCCATGGGGCATGCATTCAAGAATGCGGTATCTGCAGGTCGGGAAGCTTTTCTTTCTGGTCTTGGATCAGTTACAAACTTGGCAAGCCCAACCTCCCCCTTAACTGGTTTTCTTGCAGAGAACTAATTTCTGCTCTGCAAAACCCGACTAATGAATGCTCAATTTTCAGATTATCTAACTTCTTTTGATTGGAGTAATCTGACCTCCAGGATTTTGGCAACTTCTTCCCGGGAAATCGAAATAGCTCTAGCAAGAGAAGGGAAGGGTCGGATGGATGATCTCATTGCATTACTTTCTCCCTTGGCTTCTCAACATTATCTGGAAGATATGGCGGCCCTAAGTAACCGCTTAACCCAACAAAGATTTGGCAAAGCAATACGCTTGTTTGCCCCGATGTATCTGTCCAACGAATGCAATAATGTCTGTGATTATTGTGGTTTCAGCATGCACAACAACATAGCCAGGAAGACACTGACCGATATCGAAATATTGAAAGAGGCAGGCATACTTAAACAAAGAGGCTTTGAGCATGTTTTACTGGTTACCGGTGAATCCAGTCGAAAAGTAGGCATCGATTATTTATGCCGTGCACTGGATTTGTTACGTCCTCACTTTGCTAATCTGTCCATTGAGGTGCAACCCCTCGATCAGAATGACTACGAAAAACTTATCGATCATGGCTTGCATGCAGTGATGGTTTATCAGGAAACTTACAACCATCAAAGTTACCAAAAGCACCACATCAAAGGAAAAAAAACGCTTTTCGATTGGCGCTTAAACACACCGGACCGATTAGGGAAAGCCGGAGTTAATAAAATTGGACTGGGCTGCCTATTTGGGTTAACTGCTGATTGGCGCACCGATGCTTTATTTGCAGGAATGCATCTGGGCTATTTGGAAAAAAGGTACTGGAAAACCAGCTACTCGATGGCTTTTCCCAGAATTCGTCCTTATGAGGGGGAAAACATTGTGGCCGCAAATCTTTCGGATAAAGACCTGGTGCAGTTGTATTGTGCGTTTCGAATTTTCAATCATGAACTTGAGCTCACCTTATCCACCAGAGAATCTCCTAATCTTAGAGAAAACTTACTCCCCCTTGGTGTTACCACCATGAGTGCCGGTTCCAAAACAAATCCTGGTGGATATGCGTCACAGGATGAATCTCTTGAGCAGTTCGAAATTTCTGACGAAAGAACACCCGAGCAAATTGCATCGATGTTAAAATCCAAAGGATATGATCCTGTGTGGAAAGATTGGGACCTGTCCTATGACAGTTCAGTAATATCTCAGCCAGCTGATACTTGGACCGATCAGTCCTTGCACACCGAAACTATCCTGAACTGATTTGTTTTTTGATGTTTAGTCAGTCAGAGGTTGAACAATATCGCAGACATTTGAGCCTGGAGGGATTCGGTCAACCCGCACAGGAAAAACTTGCCCGTTCATCTGTCTTGGTTATCGGGGCTGGTGGATTAGGATGCCCGGCTTTGCAGTATTTGACCGCAGCAGGCGTAGGCAAAATTGGGATTATTGATGACGATTTAGTGGAAATCTCCAACCTGCAAAGACAAATCCTTTTTACCCATGAGGATGTTGGAAAACCCAAAGCAGAGGTAGCATCTCAAGCTCTCAGTAAACTCAACCCACACATTAAAATCATTTCATACCGGGAACGTTTTTCCCAAAAAAATGCGGAGCGGCTATTAGATGAATATCAAATGGTCCTGGATGGCACCGACAATTTTTCGAGTCGCTACCTGATTAATGATGCATGCGTTCTTTTTAATACTGTTCTGATTCACGGTTCCATAAACCGCTTTGAGGGTATGGTGTCAGTATTTAATTTTCAGAATGGACCGACTTACCGATGCATGTTTCCTGATTGCCCAGACCCCAGCACTGTCCCTACCTGTGCTGAAGCGGGTGTAATTGGAGTACTCCCTGGATTAATTGGTTGCTGGCAGGCATGGGAAGCCATCAAAGTTCTTACGGGAGTAGGAGAGCCCTTATCCGGCAAGGTGTTACTCTACGATTCTCTATCACAGACCATGAAAAAGGTTGCCCTGAAACCTCTCCCGCAAAGCAGACAGATCTCTTCTTTACCAGAGTTATCACCCTCCTGTTCACAACAGAATACAATGAATCCTGAAAATAAGATTGAAGAATTATCCATTGAAGAGCTTGAGCAGATGATGGCAATGGATACCAGTCTGCAGATTTTGGATGTACGAGAAGACTGGGAACGAAACCTGGATAAAATTTCCCCTTCTCATCATATTCCTTTGGGAAACTTAATGGAATCGGTTTCACAGTCTTATCCTATTGAACTGAGCAAGGAGCAGAATCTGGTTGTTTATTGCAAAGCAGGAGTCAGAAGCCGAATGGCATGCCAGGCATTACAGACCATAGGTTTTAAAAATTTGTACAATCTCTCTCAGGGAATGGATGGTTGGTTGCATTTACACCAAAGCCTCTCTGAAAGTGAGTAAAAAGCCCTCTTTGCATGTAGCTCTTATCGGTGGGCATGACAGTACCGGCGGTGCTGGAATCTTGGCAGATCAAGAAACAGTCACCGCACATGGACACCTATCTAAATGCTTAGTTACTGCAATCACCCTGCAACAAAATCCATCTAAATTTAAGATAGTAAAAGTCCATAAGTATGGAATCGAAAGCCAACTGGCTGACTTCACCGACCATCCAATCGATGCATTAAAAATTGGGATGCTTCCAGACCGAGAAACAGTGATAGCAGTATCCGATTTCATTCATCAAAATGCGGATATTCCAGTCATCCTGGATCCTGTTCTTAAAACAAGCAAAGGTCACAGATTAATTGATCAAGAAGGGTGGAAGAGTATGATCGAATTATTGTTACCCAAAATCGATTTAATTACTCCTAATATTGATGAGGCACTGGAGATTAATTCCACCAAAGCCACAGATCAAAATCCCCTTGAGTTAGCCAAACTATGGATCGATAAAGGTGCAAACGCAGTATTGATCAAGGGAGGGCATTTGAAAGGTGAGTTTTCAACGGATACTTTACTTACCCAAAACGGGAAATATCACGAATTTCAATGGCCACGAATCGATGGCGGTAGTGAGGTTAGAGGAACAGGATGCAGGCTGGCATCTGCCATTGCCTGCAATATGGGAGAGCAATTAAACATCGAAGATGCTGTCAGACGAGCAGGCGATTACCTGCAGTCCTACCTTTTCAAAAAACTTTCCTAACGCCCCAGGGCTTTTCTAATTAATTCTTCAGTGGAGCAATTTTTGCCCAAGGCTTCTGCAGCCCTACGAATAGCTTGATCTGCCTCGGTCGCCTTATATCCAAGGGTCAGCAGGGCAGACACCGCATCACCATAAGCACTGAGGTCCTGCCCACCGCCATTATCGATTGAGGATGATTCACTCGCCACAGAGCCCCTGGGAAGTTCTCCAGCAGGAATTGAACTCCCCTTAGGTAAGACCTTATCTTTTAACTCAACCACAATTCTTTCTGCGGTTTTTTTCCCAAGCCCCTGAGCTTTGGAAAGCATCCCAACATCTCCTTGTGCAATAGAGTTTTTGAGAGTGGGCAATGAAAGCGAGCCGAGTAAATTAAGGGCAATTTTTGGTCCAATTCCAG
The DNA here is from genome assembly GCA_038136415.1 of Opitutales bacterium. Taxonomy (GTDB): domain Bacteria; phylum Verrucomicrobiota; class Verrucomicrobiia; order Opitutales; family Seribacteraceae; genus Chordibacter. The sequence goes on along the minus strand of JAYPZT010000002.1, from coordinate 15,326 downwards.
AGACCTTATCCACAATCATTTTGAAGAAATCCCGCGACTCACGATCGATAAAGCCGTATAATGTCTGGGAGTCCTCCCGGTAAGTTGCCTGTATATGTAGCCGGACACTCTCCCCTAAAGGAGGTAATTTTTCGGAAGTTGTGAGCGGAACATTCACTTCATATCCAACTCCCCCTGTTTGAATAACAGCCAGATTCAGCTGGCATTCCACCAGTTTACCTTCGATAAATGCGATCATGACAGAGAATTAAGCAGTTAAGCCCAAAACATCCTGCATCGAATAAAGCGAGGGAGGTTGACCGAATACCCATTTTGCGGCTTTCAATGCACCAGCAGCAAAAATTTTTCGGTCCGTAGCCCGGTGGGTAAGCTCAATCCTCTCACCCATTCCAGCAAACATTACCGTATGATCCCCAACCACATCTCCTCCCCGGAGGGCATGAGAACCGATTTCATCTGCTGGACGCTCGCCAACTATACCATCTCTTCCATGAGCAATCTGACTGTCGGTAAGATTGCGGGAAGATTTTAAAATTTCAAGTAACCGGTCTGCTGTTCCACTGGGAGCGTCTTTTTTTAAACGATGATGCATTTCAATCACCTCCGCATCAAAGTTTGATCGGGAGTCCAAAACCCGGGCGGCTTGTTCGGTCAGATAGAACAACAAGTTGACTCCAGTTGAAAAATTGCCTGCCCACACCATTGGGATCTGCTTACTTAGTGCCTCGATTTCATTCTTTTCATCAGCTTGGTGTCCGGTTGTACCAATCACCATTGGTTTTCCAGCCTGAGCAGATAATTTAGCCAAAGGCAGGGTAGCTTCCCGAAGAGAAAAATCGATGACCACATCACAGGAATCTATCCCGTCAGCTGGATTATCTCCCAGATCAACCGGAAAGGAGATTTCACAATCATGCTCACACGAAATGGAAGAAATTGCCTTTCCCATTCGCCCGCCGGCACCACAAAGTAAAATTTTAAGACTCACGACAGCACCACTTCCTTAAGTTGTAATTTTGAGGCAATTTCATCCAGCAATTTTGCACTTAATTCAGAGGGAGCACAAAGAGGCATCCTTACTTCGTCTGAAGAGATAAGTCCCTTCAGTTTCATCAAATATTTCACGGGCACAGGGTTTGGCTCACAAAATAAATCAGTGAAGAGTTGATAGTTCGCCAAATGTATTTTTTGAGCAGAGCGAAAATCCCCAGCCAGAGCAAACTGTACCATTTCGGTCACAGTATCGGGGACGAGGTTGGAAGCCACACTGACAACACCCTTTGCTCCACAAGCCATAAAAGGAAGGGTGAGGCCATCATCACCAGATAAAACCACAAAATTCTCATCAATAGCTATCATGGTTTCCGAAACTTTGGCAGAGCGGCCACCAGCTTCCTTTAATGCACAAACATGTGGAAACTTTTCCCTTAAACGGCAGACCACATCGGTGGAAATTTCGATCCCACAGCGGGAGGGTATAGAATAAAGAATGATTGGTTTTTCCGTAACCTCTGCTAGCGCACTAAAATGAGCAAACAGGCCCTCCTGACTTGGCTTATTATAATAGGGGGCAACCAACAAAAAAGCATCCGCCCCAGCCTGATCCGCTGCTTTGGTTAAATGAAGTGCCTCCGCAGTGGAATTGGCTCCCGTTCCTGCAATAACCAGGGTCTTTTCCTGAGCAATATCAATACAGGTACGAATTACCTGCAAATGTTCCTGCTCGGAAAGGGTGGGGGACTCTCCGGTGGTTCCACAGGGCACAATTCCGGAAACATCACTTTCCAATTGTGAGGCAATCAGGCGTTCCAAATCAGAATAAGCAACTGCACCATCTGACATTGGGGTAACCAATGCCGTGTGCACTCCATGAAGTCGATTCTTGTCCATTCTTTATAAATATGAGATAAACTTCTTTCACTTAAGCGTTCTCTTTCCTCTTTTGTCGAGAGAAACTTCAAGGGATTAACTTTTTAATGGTGGAAACAAACAAGATTCGCAACTTTTGTATCATTGCTCATGTCGATCATGGCAAGACTACGCTGTCCGACAGACTGCTTGAGCGTACACAAACCGTTATGCAACGGGAAATGAAGGAACAGTTGCTGGACTCCATGGATTTGGAGAGAGAACGGGGCATTACCATAAAATGCCACCCTGTGAGCATGAAATACCGGGCAAAAGACGGGCAGGATTATCTCTTTAATCTTATCGATACGCCCGGCCATGTGGACTTTGCCTATGAAGTCTCCCGGAGTCTCGCCGCCTGTGAAGGTGCTCTGTTATTGATCGATGCCTCCCAGGGAGTCGAAGCCCAGACACTTGCCAATGCCCAACTTGCAGATTCTCAGGGCCTTACCATTATTCCAGTGATCAATAAAGTGGATCTGCCCAGCGCAGATGTGGATAGAGTATCTCATCAAATTGAAGAACTTCTTGCGATTCCCGCAGAGGAGGCGATTCAGGCGAGTGGAAAATCTGGCATTGGGGTAGACGAGATTTTGGAAGCGGTTGTGCATCGCCTCCCATCACCAAGATGGGCAGATCACCCAAAGCCAAGAGCGTTGATCTTTGACAGTCAGTATGACGCTTACCGGGGTGTGATATGCTACCTGAGGGTCTTTTCGGGCACCTTTTCGCTGAATGCGGGACTGAGCATGATGAGTGACCAGAGAAAAACCCAGGTCAAAGAACTGGGAACCTTTGTTCCCGCACCATCTCCGCAGCCTACTCTTAAGGAGGGTGAGGTGGGGTATGTGGTTACCGGCATACGTGATGTGGCTGATATCAAGATCGGAGATACCATTACTCTGACAGAATCTCCCGCAGAAGAAATGCTTCCTGGATACAAAGAGGTCCGGCCTATGGTTTTCAGCGGATTATATCCATTGGATACATCGGACTATGAAAAACTCAAAAGAAGTGTTGGGAAGCTTAGATTGAATGATGCATCCTTTAGTTTTCAGGCAGAAACATCCGTGGCACTAGGTTTTGGATTTCGATGCGGATTTCTCGGTCTGCTTCACATGGAAATTATTCAGGAGAGATTGAGAAGGGAATACGAACTCGATTTGATCTCCACATATCCAAGCGTTATCTACCGGGTGACGATGACTACGGGAGAAGTGATCGAAGTGGATAACCCACTGGACCTCCCTGATCCATCTGAAATCCAAAAAATTGAGGAACCCACAATTATTGCCCGTATTCATGCCCCCAACCAATCGATCGGGGATCTACTAGCCCTAGTAACCGAAAAGCGGGGTACCTGTAATAACACTGAAACCATCGATGAAACCCGGGTAATGCTGACATGCCACTTACCTCTGAATGAAATTTTAGTCGACTTTAATGACCGGCTTAAAAGTGTCACCCATGGCTACGGCTCAATGGATTATGACATGGACGAGTATGTGGAATCATCTCTGGTGCGTATGGAAATCCTGGTCAATTCTGACCCTGTGGATGCATTTTCAACCATTGTGCATCGTGAAAAAGCGGAAAACCGGGGTAGGGCACTTTGTGCAAAATTGAAAGAAATTCTCCCTCGGCAATTATTTAAGATCGCCCTTCAGGCAGCGATCGGAGGGAAGGTCATAGCACGGGAAACGATCAGTGCAATGCGCAAGGATGTGACCGCGAAGTGCTACGGAGGAGATATCTCCCGGAAACGGAAGTTGCTCGATAAGCAAAAAGAAGGCAAAAAACGGATGAAACAAATCGGCAGCGTAAATATTCCACAGGAAGCTTTCGTGCAGATTTTAAAAAGTTCCAATTAAGTGAACCACGAATCGATGAATCAAAAAAAACCAACAAGGAGGGAGAGGAAAGGGGCAAAAGAACTTCTCCGGCTTGGATTAAAAGTATACGACTACCGCAAAGATCGCCTCAGCCCTGTGGAGGCGAGGGGGCTCAACCAAGCAAACCAAGGGTTAAAAACTATCCTAAAAGACCGGGCGACAACCTCAGAACTACTTGAAAATAAGGCAAGGCTACTGGATGAAGCTTTGCGCAAGTCTGGTGGCCATTATTATCACAAAAAAAACTGGGTGGAGAACATAGAAATGCTGCTAGTTGCAGCGATTGTGATTCTGGGAATAAGAAGCTTTTTCATTCAGCCCTTTATCATTCCAACAAATTCTATGTTTCCATCCTTTTACGGGATGAAGCCCTATCTCTATGGGGAGCAATCCGCACCCAACATAGCAGAAAGAGTTCGGGACAAAGTCCTCCTTGGAGCATCTCATTACCGATTAAAGTCAGAAAGTTCAGGAAATTTATACCTCGTTCTCCAAAACGGAAACAGCCACAGATATGTGCAGGCAAATTTCCCCAACGGCCGTTTCTTTATTTTCCCAACTATGGTCAGAGAGTATGTCTTTGAAATTGGAGGCAAACCACACAACCTTCAAGTACCGGCGGAATTCGATATGGATCAACTCCTCGCGGAAAAATTTGCCGGCATCGACAGTTTAAGGGATCTTCCCATGGTGGTTGGGCAGGATGACTCCATCGCGAGGGGAAGAATGAAATTAAGCGACAAAAAGTATAACAAGGGAGATATTCCACTGGCGTTCGATGTGTTACTTGGTGATGCCTTGTTTGTTGACCGGATGAGCTACAATTTTATTCGCCCCAAATCCGGGGATCCCATTATTTTCAAAACAGCCGGGATTGATCAATTTAATCGAATGCTTCAAACAGAAGTGCGAAATTTAATTGGTGAAGATAAATACTACATCAAGAGACTCGTTGGAGAACCTGGGGATAGCTTGGAAATAAAGGTTCCGGATTCAATTTTCACCAACGGTACAGATGTCAGGAAAGGAGTTCCCGGCATTCTTCACCGAAATAATCAACCAGTTGATAGTCATCAGGCATTTGTAAAAAATAACCAAATTACAGAAATGTTTTCGAAAAACCCGGATGCAATCGATGCTGATGGCTTCCCTGGTTATCGAGCTGAAGGACTACTGAGCAACCGGACCACCTTGAAGGTTCCCCATAAGAATGATCCCAATAATCCAACCAAGAAAAATGGATATTTTGCCATGGGAGATAATTCCACTGACAGTTTGGATGGCCGTGCCTGGGGATTTGTCCCAGAAGATGAACTCATTGGGCGTGCATTGTTCGTTTATTATCCGTTCACCAAACGCTGGGGCCTTAAGTAGTATTCGCACAATATGCATTATGTCTAATTGATGCAAGTACAGGGGTCAGAGTGGTTTGCGGGGAGATCAGCAGGTGTATTGCTCCATCTTTCTTCCCTGCCATCTATGTATGGAGTTGGAAACCTTGGAGAATCTGCTTACAAATGGATAGATTTTTTGTCCGACTCAGGATTTAAGTTCTGGCAAATGTGCCCAGTCGGGCCAACGGGTTACGGTGATTCCCCCTATCAGGTCTTTTCTTCTTCTGCAGGAAATCCATACTTTATTGATTGGAGTGATTTATTGGCATGTGGCTATGTCCAAGATACTGACCTTCATTCTTTGGGAAATTTACCGCATCACAAAGTTGACTATGGTTCCTTGTTTACCTTGCATGATCGCCTTCTTCGGCTCGCACATACCAACTTCCTCAATCAACCAAAACCATTGGAGGATATTTATGGACCAGTCTGCCAATTTCGCGACACGCAGGCACACTGGCTCCAATCCTATACCGCATATCAACGACTAAAAACTAAGAACAACCATGAACCTTGGTGGCTTTGGCCCGCTCCGGACAGAGCTTCATCAAGTAGTTTCATTGAAAGTCTAAATCAGTGCGATGACAACGAGGCATCCTATTACCACTTTCAACAATTTCTATTCAGAAAACAGTGGGAAAAAATAAAGCTGTATGCTGAAAAAAAAGGCATTTCACTGATTGGAGATTTACCTATCTATGTAGCTCCGGACTCAGCTGACAGCTGGTCCAGGCCAGACCTTTTTGAAAGTGACGAAAACCACCAATTTAAAGCTGTTGCAGGAGTGCCACCTGATTATTTCAACGAAGATGGCCAGTACTGGGGAAACCCGCTTTATAAATGGAAAGCACACGCTAACGAAAATTACTCGTGGTGGAAGCAGAGAATTTCAGATCAGTTAAACCTTTTTGATGTAATCAGAATCGATCATTTTCGTGCCTTTCATGACTATTGGAGTATTCCGGCAGGCTCCGCCAATGGAAAATCCGGATCCTGGCTCCCTGGACCTGGTCAGGAATTCTGGTCACAAATGAAAGCTAAATTTCCCAAAATGCCATTTCTTGCGGAAGATTTAGGAGAAATTAATGAAGATGTCCGCTCCCTGCGTAAAAAAGTTGGATTGCCAGGAATGGCGGTTCTTCAATTTGCATTTGGCTCTGATTCGGAAAACCTCTACCTCCCGCACAATCTTTCCCCAGATCTCGTTCTTTACACTGGTACTCACGACAACGATACCGCTCTTGGATGGTATGACTCTGCAGACGAACAGACAAAATCCAATTTCCGGAAATATTTCAATATTCCTGGCTATGATACCGGCTGGGAGATGATGAGACAGGCATACCGTACCGTTTCCCCTCTTGTAATCCTTCAAGCTCAGGATCTTTTGTCCCTGGGCACAGAAGCACGATTCAATCGCCCCGGTTTTGAACAAGGCAACTGGCAATGGAGAATGACTTACGATGCTTTCGAAAAACTTCGTTCGGAATCATCTGATTACCTCAGAGATCAGGCGTTGATTACAGGAAGGATATCCGAATAATCAGGAATTAAATTTCCCTATGAAATCAGCTAGCACCCACGACCAAGAAGTTGGATTCAGAAGGCTGTTGCCCTACTTTTCCTACCTTAAGCCTTACTGGCTATCCTTCTCCGGTGCATTACTCTTCGGTGCTTTGTACGGAGCTACAAGTGGATTTGGCCTTCCCTACATGATTGATCAGATTTTTCCCAAAATTTTCCCGACTCAATCCGGCTCGACTCCCCTATCCTCCTGGCAGATTTTTTGGTATGTCTCCTGGTTTCCTGCGGTTTTTTTGATCAGAGGGGTAAGCAGTTACCTCAATTCCTACTTGATCAATTTCTGTGGCATGAAAGTTTTGGAGAGAATCAGGCTTGATGTATTCAGAAAGCTCCAGTCCCTCCCCCTCTCCTTTTTTCAAGCGAATAAAAGCGGGGATCTCTTGAGCCGGGTGATGGGTGATACCGGGCAACTACAAACTGCTGTACTCTCGGTAAGTAATGACCTCATTAAGCAACCCATCACTTTTATTGGTGCCATTGGTGCTCTCTGTGTGATGGCCATTCAGCGCGAAGGCATGGCATTTGTGCTGCTCTGCCTGCTGGTGATTCCTATCTGTGTCTTTCCCATCAGACGCGTGGGTGAACTCCTGATGTCAAAAGCATTGGGCATGCAACAACAAGCCGGCGGACTGAGTGCAATCCTGAGTGAGAATCTCTCTGGCCCGGCAGAAATAAGAGCTTTTCATTTGGAGAATCGGGAGACTAGCCGATTTACGCAAGCGTCAGGCAGGTTTCTGACTGCCCGCATGAAAGTGATTAAGTATTCGCACCTACTCACTCCGGTGATTGAAATTATCACTGCAACCGGAATTTCAATCGCTATTTTTCAGGCAGCCAAAACATCGATTCATTTGGATGCGGTGGTTCCTGTAATTGTTGCCCTGTATATGTCCTATGAGCCTATAAAAAAACTTGGCAATATTCATAACACTGTGAAAGAAGGACTGGCGTCTCTTTCCCGGCTTGATCACATTTTAGGAGCTGATGAAATGATTCATGCTCCAACCGCACCGGTTGTTTTACAAGAGGTTAAAGGAAGAATCTCCTTCCAAAATGTGAGTTATACTTATCCGAGCACAGACAACAATCATACCCCAGACTCCCCTGCCCTAACCGATATTAGTTTTACTGCTGAACCCGGTGAAGTCATTGCACTCGTCGGGCCAAGCGGTGCAGGTAAAAGCACATTGGCAGGGATGGTGCCTCGCTTTTTTGATCCGAGCTCAGGAAATATTTTTCTGGATGACACAAATATCAAAGACCTGTCCTTTAAAGATTTGCGGGAAGCGGTGGCTTTGGTTCCCCAGAAACCATTTCTTTTTAATACTACAGTTCGGGAAAACATTGAATTAGGAAAATCCTCCTACACCGATTGTAGCTTTCAGGAGGCATTAAAACATGCCAACGCGGATGGCTTTGTGGAAGCAATGCAAAAGAAAGAGCTTGAAGTACTGGGGGAAAGAGGAAGCCGTCTATCAGGAGGCCAACTCCAGAGATTAGCCATCTCACGGGCGATTTTCCGGAACTCTCCTATTCTCATCCTCGACGAAGCTACTTCTGCACTGGATACCGAGAATGAGGAGAAAATCCATCAGGCTATTTCAACCCTGATTAAGGGTAAGACCACTTTTCTCATTGCTCATCGCTTCAGTTCTATTCGCTTAGCGGACCGGATACTTGTTTTGAACCAAGGTAGAATCATTGCCGACGGCACCCACAACAAGCTGCTCACCAGTTGCGAGCTTTATCGTACCCTGTATGAGAATCAGTTGGAGTAAACTGAAAGGGATGTGCCCTAGAATTTAGGAGGTTATTATCTCCTCAGGGATATCAAAAGCTGAATAATTTGTAATCCGTCACTGGGAGAACCTTGAGGAAATGCCTGAGTTGATCTTAGCCTCATGGGAATCACCGATCTTACCAAGGTTAGAAAATTCCCACAAAACCAGCTGATTAAAAACACCTCAACCCAAAGATTTTGTGCTTCGAAAAATAATAATTTCATCGAATACAGGGTAATTCCGGCTGAAATCAATGGACCACCCAGCAAAATGAAAAGCCTTTGCCATTTTCCAGCAGCAACAAATTCCGTAGATCCAACTCTCGCATTATTAAAGTGTAGCCTGCATGAAATCCGCTTACCAATTTTGATAGGCTTTAACCCAGAATTCTTCCCCCTTTCCCCCACCGTGATTCGAATTTCATCCTCAGTAAGCAAATACGCAACCAGCGCATGGCCCCATTCATGAAACAGCGTGATTACGGGCTGAAATACCCAAATGCCCCAGGCAGCCAAGAGAATAAATGGCAACCCTCCAACACTGAAATAATCGATGGATCCAAGTGCAAAGATATTCATAAGAGTGGAAAAGGATTGATGCAGATTGAGGGTTGAGGCAAGGTTTTGTTCTTTGAAATATTATCCATGCTTCGTTTTCTCAAAAAAGCTTTTTCAGGCAATAAAATTTCTGTGCGTGTCCCTCACACCCCGGGTTTGCCCCTAACTGATATGAATCAATTTGGAGAGGAGTCAGAATCCAAACAATGGATTGGAGTTGATTTGGATGGTACATTAGCTGAAGCAGAGAGTTGGAAAGGCTTTGAACATATCGGTAAACCAGTACCGAGAATGGTCAAAAGGGTCCGTATATGGCTGGAAATGGGCTATCGCGTAAAAATTGTCACCGCCCGGGCACAAAATCCAGAATTAGCTATTCCCCCCATTCATGAATGGCTGAAAAAACACGAACTCCCAGAGCTGGAAGTGACTAATGCCAAAGACATGGACATGATTGAACTCTGGGATGATCGATGCGTTCAGGTTGTCCCAAATACTGGCAATCCAGTTGGCCCCAATCCAGAGCCATACCGTAGGCTCTAGTTCTCTCACAAAGTTCTTCCAATCTCAATGAATTGGTGGGGAAAAGTGGTTGGTGCAGGAATTGGTATGGTCGCTGGTCCTTTAGGCTCTCTAGTAGGTGCATCGGTTGGGCATATTTTTGATCAGCAAAAAAGACCTCCCACCCATGCTCAAAAGGCCAGGCTTTACTACCTGGGATACTTTTTCTCCTGTGCCGCCAAGATAGCTAAAGCAAATGGTGCGATTTCAAGAGAAATGATCGAACAGATTGAGATGGAAATGAGCCACATGTGCGAGGATGAGAAGACCAAGGATTTTTGCATGAGCGTATTTCGCAAATCAAAGAGCAATCAGACTTCGATTACGGAAGAATTCTCTCAACTTGCACAACTGATTCAGTACGACTCAACCGTTGCTCATTCTTTCCTTGGAGGACTTTATAAAATTGCCCGAGCGGATGGAAAAAAACTTTCAGAGCCGCAAATCAAAATCTTACTTATCGGGGAAACTGAGCTTAAACTTCCCAGAGGTACACTTTTGTCCTGGGTAAAGTCTGGATTCAACCCCAAGACTCATCCGCAAAAGCAAGACACCATCAGAATCGAACAAGCTTATGCCGTAATCGGAGCCGAAAAAGGATGTAGTATGGAGCAGTTAAAAAAATGCTACCGCCAAAAAGCAAATGAGTTTCACCCCGATAAAATTACCAGCAAAGGTTTACCCAAGGAATTTAGTGATTTTGCAAACGACCAATTAAGCAGAATTAATTCAGCCTACGAGCTTATCAAAAGCTCCCTTGAGCAAAAGTAGGCTAAGGTTGTACAACCAGTTCACCGTCCCGCAGTGATATAATTTGATCACACCGCTCGGCTAGCTCACGGTTATGAGTAACGAAACAGACTCCTATGCTTTTATCTTGGGCAAGTTGCATCATTGCATCAAAAACGATATCCGAATTCCTGGTATCCAGATTGCCAGTCGGTTCATCCGCCAAGAGGATAGAAGGCTGATTAGATAAGGCACGGGCAATCGCTACCCTTTGTCTTTCTCCTCCAGACAGTTTTTGTGGATTCCGGCTAAGTTTATCCCCTATACCAAGAGTGGTTAAGATTTGCTGGGCATTTTCTTGTGCTTGGTTCTTTTCCACACCGGCTTTCTGCAAAGGGAGGGATACATTCTCAAGTACAGTTAACTCCTGGATCAAAAAATGAAACTGGAAAACAAAACCAATTTCTTGGTTCCTTAATCTTGTCCGGACTTCATCAGTTTCTGCAGTCGTATTTATACCCTTGATTAAAATCGATCCATCATCCGGCCGGTCCAGTAGTCCCAGGAGGTATAGCAAAGTGCTTTTGCCACAACCGGATGGCCCCACAACGGCCGTTACTTTTCCCGCTTCAAGATTGAGAGATACATTTTTTAAAACCCGGATACGATCATTCCCGTCATCCTGAAGAAACGAATACTCCAATTGAGTGGCAGAAAGTAGATGATGGGAATTCATTATAAAATAATTTAAAGTGTTTCCCGGATAATTTTGGCCGGCTCGATTTTGGATGCCCTACGAGCGGGAATCGAACATGCAATTAAGACAACAATCGTGGAAATCATGATCGCCCAGACATAATGCCAAGGGTCCCAGTTCACCACAAAATGATCGGAAGAAAAGATTCCTCTTATTCGCAAAGGAAGTTGTGAGATTCCCAGGGTTAACAACGCACCAAAGATTGCCCCTAGCAAGGTGCCAAAAAAAAGGAGGATCAAACCTTGCCAAATAAAAACCGCAGATATATCGGTTGGGGAAAAACCAAGAGCCCTTAGGATAGCAATATCACGGGTCTTCTCGATCACCATGATCGCAAATGTATTAAACATACCCAGTCCGGACAAAAGCAAGATCGTGGATACGGTAATGGCTGAAGAGAATCGTAGTGCCTTAAATACATCAAGCCATACCTGTTCCCTTTCCTGCCAACTGACCACACGGTGCCGGAGGGAGTGTTGCATTTGCCTGGCAAGGTCTGCTGCTTTATCCGGATGATCAACGCTAAGCTGGAAGTAAGATCCTCCCTGCTTTGTACCAAGAAATGATTTTGCATCCGACAGGGAAAGATAGACCCGGTTTTTGTCAATATCACTGACCCCGCTCTCAAAAATTGCACAAACTTTGTAGGCAAAGCCTCTACCGCCACCTGAAAGATTTACCCGATCTCCCACTTTGGCGTGCAAAGCTTCTGCGACCCGTGACCCTAGCAAAATGGTATCTGCATCCTCAACAAAGTCCCCAATACTGCCAAAAATGATTTGATTGGATAATTCAGAAACCTGTGAATGCTCAAACCAGTCAATACCATGAACCTCTACTGACTTTCCATTTCTTGCTGATTCCAAATATCCCCGCCCCTCATAGATTTCAGAAATTCCGTTTATTTCATCAAAATCAAGAATTGCAGATCGAACTGCAACAGGATCAGAAACGCCGGTGCGCCTACGGTTTTCAAAAAATTGAGAATCCAAAACATGTCCCTCCGAATCGTAGAGAATATGACTCACTGACGGGTCCTCAGAATCAAATGCATTGGAAACGAGAATGGCCCCATTCGTTCCCAATATTGTTCTAATGAAAAATTTTTCAAAGCCCGAAGTCTGAGCCTGCGTAATCACAAAAAACGCAACTCCAAAAACGATTCCAGCCAAGCTCATCAACATCGGTCGCTTCCTCGCTAATATGAACCTGACGGCCAATCCAAAAGAAAGCATGAACGAAGAAATATTTAGTAACTGGCTAACTGGGAAGAAACTCGCTGACCGCTGCGATAGAGATGGGGGGTGGAAACAACCACACGGTCCCCTGGCATAATTCCTTCCATGATTTCAACTTTGGATAAATTTCCTGCACCTGCCCTTACCTTTCGCAAAGTCAAAAGTCCATTTCGTTCAACCAAAACTCTGTCACCCATTAGAGATTTTCTGGGAATAGTAAGAACGCCAGAAATTCTTTTTCTAATAATTTCTGCTCTGCCCGTGCTGCCAACAGCTACCTTTTCATCAGACTTTAATCTAAGATGGACAGTACTCATCCCACTTTGAGGATCAATAATGGGAGAAACAGTGAAAACCTCAGCATCTATTCTTGAGCTTCCCTTAGACAAAAGAGAGAGAACAACCTCCTGCCCCTCCTTAATGCCCAGAGAATCCTCCTCCTTGATTAAAACCTCCACCAGGCAATCATGTGAATGCACCCGGGCAAGCAAATCGTTGACAAAAACGGTTGAACCATTGGAAACAAAAGAAGCGACAACTTTTCCGTCAATCGGGCTTTTAATACTTCTGTCATCCAGCATAGCATGTAATCTTTGAGCCTCGATTTTGTATCTTGCGGCAAAGTGAGCATTATCCTGATCTTCGTGCCTGAGCTGCTTTTTTAAGCTCTCAATATGAGCAATCTTTTTTTCTATCTGGTAAGATGCTACCCCATCTGATTTTTTAGCTAATTCTTTAATTAAATCGAGTTCCTTGGTTTCTGCCTCAATTTTAAGAGCCAAAACGGAGCCTATATTTTTCCGTTTTTCAAAATGCTCGCGATCAAGCTCGAGTTTTTCAATCGCAGCATCTAGTTCAGCAGAATCCATACGAAATAAAGTCTGGTTTTGATCCACCAAAACTGGTTTTTGATTGGGACTAACAAGAGCCCAGGTCACCCGACCAGGTGAAAGTGCCCTGATGTCAAAGTAATTAGAAGCTATGACTTTTGCATTACCAAATACCGAGTCATTAAGATCCGAATGATCAGCTTTCACCACAATCACTTCAGGCAAGAGAATTTTACTCCACCCGAACCAAAGAAGACCAGCAAGCCCAGCCAAAAAAAGCAAAATCCTTATTAAAAATATACTTCTCACAGAATAGTTAATCCAATGACTACTTATGAAACATGGAATCGAACTTATCCAACAAAATAAAATAGCTACAAACTGAATCTAAATTTTCAAGCCTCGCTTCATCCGCTTCCAGATGAGATTGGAAATTCTCCAGAGAAGAAATTTTATTTTGTTCAAATTCGATCAAACTCTTACTGAGCTTACGCTTAGCAATTGCATACTGCTTTTGGCTTAAAACAATTTTCTGTCTGGATAAAGAAAGCTGGTTATTTAAAAATTTTAATTCCAATCCTCTTTCCCTCATTAAGCGCTGCTTGGCTAACTCCAGCTTTTTCTTTCGTGCTATCGCTGCGTCCTTATCACTTTTACTTTTATGGGAATCCCAAATTTCCCAATTTGCCTCCAAACCAACCAAAATATTATTTCGATCTAACGGTTGTGAGGAATCTGCAAGATCAACTTGGTCCTGAAAATAAGCACCGCTAAGATTGAACTTAGGAAGCAATGATTTTTCAGCAATACCGATTTTCAGTTCCTCGATTTTAATTAAATTATCCAACTTTTCAGACTCCGCGGAAGTACTTGATTGAATAAGAACTGGCTCACTCGAACTAAATTGATGGGTCAGGCAAAAATTAAAAAACTGATCACTGGCATCCAAATTGATTGGTTCTGTATAACCTGTAAACTCAACGAAAGAGGATAATTCATAATTAAGGTTTATTTCAATCTCCCGGAATTCCATTTGGGAAGACAGCAACTGGTTTTCCAAATCCTGAACCACAATTTCATCAATCATTCCCAGGCGTTTTTTTTCTTTGGAACTTTCAAAGAGCTTAGTAGCTAATTTCAATCTTTCCTGTGCTAATTTCTTCCTCAACGAACTGGCAACTAAGTGTAAATAAGAGGATCTTGTTCTGGAGATTGCATTTCTTTGAAAAATGGAAGCCTCACCAGAAGAATTTTGAGACATGATTTTGGCGATCTCAATGTCATCCTCCAAAGCCCCCCAATGGTACAAAGGTTTGCTGAAATTCAACCGGGAAAAGGCTTTCCATCTTTGGTCATAATCTGCATTAGGGCGGTCCTCATAAATGGAGTAACCACTGACTGCAATTCCAACCTTTGTTCCTTTGATTGAGGAAACGGATCGGGCTTTCGCCCGATATTCCTCAAGAACTAAATCGTGCTCCAAAACCTGTGATGAGGTGGTGGGCAATGCCTTAACAATTTTTGCTAAATCTGGAAAATGGGACTCGGGTGTCTCCAAAGCATCCTTAGCAACGCTTATCAACATGCATAAAGAAAAACAAAGACAGAAAAAAAGTAGTTTACACGGAATAGGTGAGGTCATGAGAGAACGAAACAACTAGTAAGCCGCTATTGATAGTAGCACAGAAAATGTGCTTCAAATCAATTTTAATTAATTAGAAAGAATCCGAATAGAGGGACTTTAATTCGTCTCCAACCCACTGGTCCTGCTTCGCAGATTGTTCGGCACGCAACTCCGATACGAAATCTTCTGTTACTTCAGAGGAGGTATTGCCCCATGCCTGGCGAACATAGGTGGAAACATTGGCAATTTCACGGTCTGAAATAGGCACCGCTGCCATATTGACGGCTGCAGAAGTTCCATAGGTTTTACCATTAACAACGATTTCTCCTTTCAATCCCTTAAGAATAATGCTGGTAATCACAGCTGGATCAGCAGCAACCCATTCCGAATTAGCTAAAGGAGGAAACTGCCCCTCTATACCCAAACCATTGGCTTGGTGACAGGAAGCACAGCGACCGGCAAAAATTTTCT
>JAYPZT010000001.1:0-54525 GCA_038136415.1 Opitutales bacterium | reverse complement strand
GGATGTGATCGAGATTGATGGTGCCTCCAATAATTCGGTGGAGCAGGTACGGGATTTGCGGGATGAGTGCCAGTATGCACCGAGCCAGTGCCGCTTCAAAATATATGTGATTGATGAGGTGCACATGCTTAGCCAGCAGGCTTTCAATGCTTTGCTCAAGACGCTGGAGGAGCCACCTCCCCATGTGAAGTTTGTTTTTGCCACCACCGAGTCAAACAAGGTTTTGCCCACAATTGTATCCCGCTGCCAACGCTTTGAATTCCGCTCCATCCCGTCTCCTTTGATTGTGGGGAAACTGCAGGAGATTTGTCAGGCAGAGGGAATTGAGGCAGATCAGGAAGCATTGGAGGCAATTGCCCGGATGGCGATGGGTGGAATGAGAGATGCACAAAGCATTCTGGACCAGATGATTTCATTCTGTGGAAAAGCACTCAAGCCGGAGGATGTTTTGGATGTCTATGGATTGGCCGCTGCTCATCAGATCAAGGATCTGGGAGATGCCATCCTGGATGCAGATTATGAGAAGATTCTTGCTTCGACCAATCAGTTTGCAGAGATGGGACTGGATTTCTACCGTGCCTTACTCGATTTGTCCGAATACTTCCGGGAGAAATTACTGAGCAGTCTATCAGGTGGGGGAGATCACCAGGAGATTTATCCGGAGCAAATTACCCGGGTGTTGGATGCTTTGCAGAATGGAGAGTCCCTGGTGAAGCTTGGACTTTCTGAAAAAGCCAATTTTGAAGTAACCTTATTCCGGGCCGTGGAAAGTGCCCGTTCGAAATCCATCGATCAGGTGATCCGGCGGATTACCCAGACCATTCCGGAGGGAGCGAAAAAAAAAAGCCCCAAACCTGAAGTAAAACAGGCTCCCCAATCCGCACCAGAAAAAGTTCCTGAACCATCTCCGGAAATTCCCGGGGAGGAAATTGAAAAAGACAAGACCAAGGAATTGATCGCCCCTTCCGAGCCCAAGGCTCCTGATAGGATGGCAAAAGAGCAGGAGATACCCGTTGATCTCGATGTTCCCGAAAATCCTGAAATGGAAGAGCAGGTAGAGGCCCAGCCTCCACAATTAGTTGACACATCGGAAAAACGGGAGGATGCCCCCGCTAATGATTTACGGATTACTGATCCGGATGTGATTGAGCAGCGGGTACAAGCACTGCCTGCAGAGATCCGCAAGATTGTGGAGGAGGACTTTAAGGGAGAATATGTGGCAGTGGAAAAGATCGATCCGGACAAATTGATTTAATTCTCGAGGATCTTACTGAATTCATCCTCCCTGAGCCATCCCTTCTTCGAGCCATCCAAACTTCTTGCCAGGTACCAAAGCACTCCGGAATTATTTGGGTGTGCCTTGGGCTTTCCAGATTCATCCAAATCGAGGTAGAGACTTTCTCCTGGTTGGACGGTGGTGTTGGCACTGCTGCCGGAACCGGCAAATCTACGCAGGGGGATCTGCTTGCTTTTCTCATCTTGACTGGGAGAAGTTTGGGGCTCGAGAACGATCACCTCACGGGCAAGCAAAGTGGATGCATCATGGGCTTGATAGGTTCCCCATCCCAGATAGCCGATCAGTGCCATCCATAAGAGGGAAAGAGCCCATGCGGATGATTTACTAACCGCCCGGGGGATGATCAAAATTCCAAGGATAATGCCAGCCCAGAAGACGAGACTAAGAGCCAGGCTCCATCCCCAAAAATGACTGGGGGAGTAGGAGGAGTCAGGCTGACTGGTTTCTTCAGTGGGTATACCGGATATTTCAATAGCAAAGGCGAGGTTGGTTTTTAATTCCCGGTCATCGGGCCGAAGAAGCAGGGCTTTTCGGTAGTGGAGAATAGACCTTCCATATTGCTCAAGTTTGAAATAGAGGTTTGCCAGGTTGCCGTGAAGATTGGCGGAGTGAGAATGAGTGGTGGCTTCCTCATAAAATTGAACCGCATTTCGGAGTTCTCCATTTGCTTCCGCACGTACAGCATCGTAAAACAAGCGGTCTGGATTTTCCCCGAAGAGAAATCCCGAAAGTAAGGAAAGTGAGCAAAATAAATAAAATGAAATTTTCATCGTTTTGCTCCCAGTTGTTTCAATAGTTTTTCGGCTTTTGAGAATTGTTCCTTTAGGGAAACTCCGGATGCATTCTCAGCAGCGTACTCCTGATTGTCGCAGGTTTGCAGAAGCAATTCAGTTTGATCACAAATATCCGTTGAAAAATTCTTCTTTCGAAGAAGTGCAACTAATTCCGAGGTGGACAAAGCGGAAGGTTTATCGTGGTTGCAGACCCGGCCGATTCGTATGCTCAAAATCTTGCGCAGGGTTTGGTAGAAGGATGGAGCATCCATTAGTTTGAGGGACTGGCTCAATTTACCTTCCAGTAATTTCTCTTTTTTAATCAAAGCATCCCGTTTGGGATCTCTTTTTTTCATCTTCCATAACAGCAACCCACAGCTAAGGGTGGCACCCAGAACCTGTAGGATCCAAAAAGCAGAAGTACTAAACGGCTGGGCAACTGCTAAGCTGACCTTCCATTCGCCCGGCTCACTTTCGGTCTGAAAAAGATCCTTGGTGGAAATTCGTTCCGGTCTACTTTCCTGGGCAACTGTGGGTTCCTGTGGCTGTGCCCATTTCTCTCCGGGATCTACCCGCAGGGGGTGGGGCATGGAGGATGAGAACTGATACTTTTCCTGAATCGGATCAAAGTAGGAAAATTCAATCGGGGGCACTTCGAGTAGACCAGCGGTCAGGGGAGTCAGTACATACTCAAAAGTTTGAGTGCCTTGCAGCTTGGTAAGATTGTCCCCGGTAAAGGAAAAGGCTGGGGGGCCGGCACGGAAGCGGCCGGAATCAGGGAAATTGGGGGCGGGCATCGCGGCAAAATTTCCCGATCCTTCAATGGCAAACTTCAGCCTCACAGGATCGCCCAGAGAGACACGGTCCAAATCGATCGAAGAGGATGCCTGAAAGGAACCAATGGCACCCTGGAAATTCGGGGGTCTGCCGGCGGATGGAAGATCCCTGACTTCCAGCGTATACTTGGCAGATTTAATTTCCAGGGACTGCTCCCGGCCAAACCCAAAAAAAGGATCACTGAAAAATGGATTGCCAAAGGGAGAGTTCTTGGAGCCTTTCACCCGTACACGAATTGCAGTGGTAAAGGAGAGTTCATTTTGCCCGCTGAGTGCACCTGTCAATCCGACCTTCCAATTGAAAACTGAATAGGCTTTATTTCCACGAACCACATTTCTTTGTTCTTCCGGCTGTCCGAGGGAGGAGAGGGAAAAACCGTCCCCAGTTTTCTGAGGGAGTTGATCGATGCGGGTGACGGGAAGTTTGTCCCACAGAAAAAGACTAAGCTTGGCAGGGGTCGATTCACCCTTGAACAGAAAAGGCCGGGGTATGGAAAATTCAAGAAAGGCAGCTTCTCTTAAATCCTGCTCCTGTTGCTGCTGTTCCCGCTGGCGGGCGAGATCCCGCTGACTTGGTGGGAGAACCTGAAGGGTGGCTGCGGGGACGGAGTATTTTTTCCCTTCTGCAGTAATGTTCCAGGAAGGAACGGTGAATGATCCTTCACGCTGAGGACGCACCTCGAAACTAAGTTCGGTTTTAATCGATGGTACACCGTTAATAAAACTGGCGGACCGGAAGATACGGGGGGAATTGGAAAGATTCAGCCCGCTGACTTGGGGGACGGAACCCTGGGGATTGGTTTGAACACCATGAATAATAATTTTGTAGTTAGCCGCGTTGGATAAAGAAATATTGGATGGTTCAAAAACCGATTCCACCCGGACATTTGCTTGTGCCACGACCAAAGGCCCCGCGAGCAAGATGTGAAAAATAAATAGAATTTTTCTTCGCATGCCTAAATTCTATCAGTAGTCACGACCGAGGGGAGTGGGCCTTAATGCCTGTACCTCCTGGTCCAGAGGTTTGCTCTTGGATTCCATTTCCTGAAGCAGTCTTTCGTAGAGTGCGTTCACTTCCTCCTCGCTTGCCTGAGGTTGTTCCGCTTGCTCCGATTCGCTGGGCTCATCTGATGGTTGGGCATCCGCCTGACTGGCTGCATCGGATTGCTGGTTTTGCGAATCTGAACTTTCACCGGATCCACTATCCTGAAGCCCGAAGATGAGCGGGCTCGAGGGGGACTCAAAATTGATCCAGGCAAGGTGTGCTTTGTGCTCCTCGATGGGGAAGGTGACATTGGCTTCCGGATTATCTGGCTGAATACATACGGAGTACTGGCCGGGGGGTGCAATTTGAGAGAATTTTCCATCCTCGGCTGGCTTGAAGGATGTCTCATTCTCATCGAGCTGAAAGTTGCCATTGGTATCCAGAAAAAGAGTGGCTGCAGAGGTTCCTTTTTCCTCGGGTGCTTCCAGTCCGTCTCCGTCCTGATCACTCCAGATTCTGCCCCGGATCTGAGGAGCTGCACGGTAGGGCAGAGGAATGGTGAGTTTGCCAGGCTCGTTGATGCTGACAAAAAAGTTTCTCACCTGGTCTGGATTTTGAGGAGGGGGTGGGGGAGGGAATAAAGGAAACAGAACGGATCCATCCGATTGGTTTCTGTCCAGGGGGGCGGATGCAATCTGGAGATTGGATGGATAGGTGCCGGAAATCCATTCAAATCCAAAAACTCCATTCTCATTTGTGGAAACGGCAGGCTCCAGGGTGGCATTCAATTCGCCGTTGTTATCTTTGTCCCAAAACACCTTGGCTTCGATGGGGGGTTCATCATCCTGGGGGATGCCGTCGCCATTGATATCCCGCCACACTTTCCCGGATAAAACGGTGACAAGTTTTTCGATCCGTTGAGTGATCTGGTTTTGAAGTGACTCGAGGTTAATCTGTGCCTTTTCGTTGCCATCGAGCTGAGAGGCAGATTCGTAAAAGGAAAGGGCCTGATTCCATGATTTTCTCGCTGCAGAAACATTTTGCTGATCAAGGGCGAGGTTGGCTCGGCGGTAATGCAAATTGCCCAGAGTGTTGAGAGCGATGGACTGGACCTCAGGCTCATCCGATAGATCCAGCACTTGCTGGAGTAGTGGCTCGCATGTATCGAGCTGGTTGGCTTCAAAGTGGGCTAGGCCACAATTAAGAAGAAGTTTCGGGTCCAGCTCGCGCTTGCTCTCGCGATAAAGATCTATCTCTGCCTGGTAGTAAGAAGCTGCTTCGTCAGGTTTTCCGTTGAGCATGGCAGATTCGGCAAGTTTGATATTGTCGGTCTGCGAGCAACCGATCAGGAGCATAAAAAAGATTGCGAAGCAGGATGTGGCGGAAGGGTGCAGCAATTTTTTGGCAGAAGATGAAAAGGATTCAAAAAGGAGAAACAAAAGACCCAAAATAACAAAGATCTGATAGCGATCAATCGGTAACTCGGTGGAGAGTTGTTCTCTTTTCTTTTGCTGGCCAATCGATTGGAGCCGGTCAAACACATAGACCAGTCCTTCCCCGGTGGCACCCAGTCGGTGGTATTGACCGCCGGTAATTTGAGCAATTTGGCGAAGTGAGTTTTCATCCAATTTGGTCAGCACTTCTTCCCCCTGAGGAGTTTTCAGAAAATTTTTGGCTGCTTGATCAAGTGGATCCAGGGGGATGCGTGCACCCCCATCTGAACCAATACCGATGGTGAAAATTTTGATTCCTTCCTGAGCGGCAATTTTTGCCTGCTTGAGACCCAGTCCTTCGAGGTCTTCCCCATCCGATAGGAGGATGAGAAATTTATCGGAATCATCTTTTGAAAAGGAGGAGGATGCCTCCTTAATGGCAGAGGATAGATCGGTGCCATCGCGGGGAAGAAGCCCAACCTGTAAGTCGGACAAGGTCTTGGCGAATGCCTGGTGATCCAGGGTCAAGGGGCATTGAAGAAAGGAAGATCCGGAGAATGCAATCAAGCCAAGACGGTCACCCTGTACCCGGTTGAGGGAATTGATAAGAGTAAGTTTTACCCGCTCCAGGCGATTGGGACGGATATCCCGGGCAAGCATACTTTTGGAAAGGTCAACCGCGATGAGCACATCAATGCCCTGCGGATTAACCGTTCTTTTTTTGGAGCCCCATTGCGGGCCAGCTAAACCAAGAATAAAAAACACTAGTGCTGAGCAGAATAAGGAAAATTTGATCCACTCTTTTTTACCCGACTGGGTTGGGGATAAGCGGGGAAGTAATTTGGCAGACACCAGGAGTTGTAGTCTCTTCCTGGCGACTTTTCTGCTTCTGCCAAAAATAAAAATCAACAGCCCAAGAACAAGGGGAAGGCAGATTAGCAAGAGTGGGTGGGAAAAAAGATTCATGGAATCACCAGGTAGCGGGTGCGCTTCAGAATATATCCAATCAGGAGAAAAAGAATCCCGGCACCGAGGGGCCATCTGTACAGGTCCTCAAAGTATGCGTTTACCGAGAGTTCTATTTCTGATTTTTCCAACTGATCAATTTCATCGTAAATTTCCCGCAGGGAATCTTTGCTGGGAGCTTCAAAGAATTTTGCTCCCGTCTTTTCGGCGATTTGGGAAAGAGTGTCTTTGTCCACGGGATAATCGGCCACCTGCACCAGAGGCAGTCCATTGCGGGCGAGTGCGATATCCCGGCGACGGGGATCAAAAATATAAGTGCGGGTGCGGGAATTGGTGCCAATGGCAATGGTGTAAATTTTGATGTTATCTGATTTTGCCCCATCCGCATAGATTAAGGGACTATGCTGGGGTTGGGGTTCGTCCTTCCCATCGGAAAGAAGAATAAGAATCTTGGATTTTGATTGGAGGGGGCGCAGACGATTGATCCCCTCTGCCAGAGCAGAGCCAAGGTTGGTTCCGGTTTCATGAGTGAGTCCAACGCGCAATCTTGCGAGATTTTTTTGAAGATGTTCCTGATCAAGCGTGAGGGCACTTACCAAATAGGGGTCCACGGAGAAGGCAATCAGTCCGATCCGGTCATATTTTCTTTTGTTGATGAATTCACTGATGACATCTTTGACCACATCCAACCGGGTGACATTCAGAGAGTCTGATTCACTCATGTCGAGGGCGAGCATGGAAGCGGATAAATCCACCGCGATCACGATATCCACTCCACTGGAAAGAATGGTTTCCGTACTTTGATCAAATTGGGGGCGTGCCAGTGCCAGAAGAATCAGCATTACTCCGGATTTGTAAAAGAAATTAGGTAATCCAAACCAAGGTTTCGGAGATGCGGACCTTGCTTGTTTGAGCAATCCAAAAAGAGAAAATTTAAGAAATGTATGGGAGGGGTTTATCTTTCTGATTACCCAGGGCAGAGCTAAAGCAAGGGGGATAAGAGACAACCAGATTGGATCTCCCAGAACCAGGTCGGAAAAAATAGGGAGGGGAGGAATCATGTTGTTTGCACCTCCTTATTTGCTTGGGTTTCTTTTCTCTTTTTCTTTTCCAGTTCCTGATGGGCGAGATCAATAATTCCTTCAGCAAGCTTGAATAAATGGGACATTTCCTCTGCCACACTGCTTTGGGGTGCATACTTGATAAGATCCCCTGCCTTGGCAAATTCCTCAATATTGTGCAGGCAATGCTGGGCTAGAAAGGAATGATTGGATACGGAGTTGATAAACTCTTCACTGGTTTGTTCCAGAGCTGACAATTTGAACTGCCTCTCGATGTAGAGTCGTAAAATTCTGGAAAGGGTGAAGATGTAAGGTTTGGGCTCCGGCCGGTCTTTCTTTTGTGCCAATGCCTTGAGTTCTTTTTTGGCCTCTTCATAGGGGTCAATCTGGACAATTTTTTCTTCCGTTCGAACGACCTCTTTTTTTCTTTTTAGCCAATAAAAAGCAGTAGCACCAAGAACCAGGATAAGAAGAAAGATTCCAATTAAGAGAAGATTTTCTCCGAGGATTTGACTGAATGATTTGAAAACCGGCAGGGGGGCGTCCACCAGGATGCTGGTATCCAGTAGATAATCGGAGGAATTGATCCTGTTTGTCATGGTGGATCAGGCTAGAAGCCTCTTCGTTTACCCCTCCGGTTGAAAAACTCTTTCAGTTCGAGCGAATAATCTGAATCAGTCAAAAAAGGAAAAGACTCGATCCCACGTTTCTTTAATTTTTTGGAAAATAGAGTTCTTTTTTCCTTCTGGAGGTTCTGGTATTTTTGACGGAAAATAGGGTCAGAAAAATCTGCCAGTACATGGGGAGAATCCTCAGATTCAGCATCCTGTAGACGAACAAGTCCACAGTCAGGGAGTTCGATCTCTGCAGAATCCATAATCTGGGCACAGACAAGGTCATGCTTCCGGCGGGTTGCCGATAGTTCATGAAGGAAGATTTCCTCGGTTTCTTTGGCTTCGAGATCCTGTTCAGATGATTCAGGAAAAATGAAATCGGAGAGATAGAAAATAATCGCTCTTCGGTTGAGAACCTTGTTGATGAACCGAACTCCTTCCACAAGATCAGTCTGCCTGCTTTCATTATCATGAAACAAGATTTCCCGCAGAATTCGCAAAACATGTTTCTGGCCTTTGGCAGGTGGAAGATATTTCTCAACCCGGTCTGAAAAGAGAAGGAGTCCCACTTTGTCTCCATTGAGATTGGCAGAAAATGCAAGAAGTGCCCCAAGTTCCGCAAGTTTTTCTCTTTTGCTGGATTGCTTGGAGCCAAAATCAAGGCTACCGGAAATATCAATAGCAATGAGGATAGTAAGCTCTCTTTCTTCACGGTATTGCTTGATGAACGGAACCCCCATCTTGGCGGTCACATTCCAGTCAATGGAGCGGACTTCGTCTCCCGGTTGATATTCCCTGACTTCCTCAAAGTCTATGCCCTGGCCTTTGAACGCACTGTGGTATGAGCCAGCTAAAGCTTCGGAAACCAGGCGGTTAGATTTTATTTCAATCTGCCTGACTTTCCGGAGAATCTCTTTGGTGAAGTCTTGATCGGGTTCCTGCATGGTTAGATGGGCAAGGATGCCTGGTTGACCAAACTTGCGGAATTAAGGAACGGGAACTGTTGCGAGTAATTTATCGATGATGTCGTCGCTGGAAATATTTTCCGCTTCTGCTTCGTAGCTCACAATAATTCGGTGACGAAGAACATCCCCGGCAACATCTTTGATATCCTGGGGGGTAACAAAACTCCTTCCGTTCATGAACGCCACTGCCTTGGAGGCCAAGGCCAGGCTGATTGTTGCACGGGGGGAGGCACCAAAACGGATAAATGCGTCGAGCTCAGTGGCTCCGTATTGCCCTGGCTTGCGGGTAGCTAAAACAAGATCAACCAGATAGCCCTTGAGCTTATTATCGAGGTAAATTTTATCCACCAATTCCCGGGAGCGGAAAATTGTATCTGCATCCACCACTGGGCTCACTTGATGTGAAACCGAAACATTGGCATTGGATTCAAGAATTTGAAGCTCCTCCTCCCTGCCTGGGTAGTCGATGACAAGCTTAAGCATGAAGCGGTCCATTTGTGCCTCGGGCAAGGGGTAGGTTCCCTCCTGATCAATCGGATTTTCTGTGGCGAGGACCAGAAATGGGTGGGGCAGGGGGAAGGTTTGGTCACCAATAGTAACCTGTCTTTCCTGCATTCCTTCGAGCAGGGCACTCTGAACTTTGGCAGGTGCCCGGTTAATTTCATCTGCCAAGAGAAGGTTGGCAAAGATGGGCCCCTTTTTGGTGGTGAATTCTCCTTTGCTCGGGCTGTATATAAGAGTGCCCACAACATCGGCTGGCAGCAGGTCGGGGGTAAACTGGATTCTTTTAAAGTCCGCTTTGATACAATCCGATAAGGTTTTTACAGCCAGTGTTTTGGCTAATCCAGGAACCCCCTCCAGCAGGACATGTCCGTTGGCCAGGAGCCCAACGATCAGACGGTCGATCAGATATTTCTGACCGACAATAACTTTCCCGATTTCCTGTTTGAGCAAAGATACCCAAGCTGCCTCGTTTTTAATTTTTTCCTGCTCTTCAGGGGCAGGAGGCTTATCATTCTCGTTTGGTTGGTTCATCAGTAAGTAAAATCAAAAGGACAAAGCGTAACTAATGGCCGGATTTGTCCAAGGGAAAAGAGAATCAATTGAGAAGATATGATATTTTTCGACTTGCCAAGTCGGAGTCATCAAAATGCTAATAAATACAGACCTATACAGATAGCCTTTTCTCTTAATCATTCATCGCAGTATCCATTATGTTTACCTTAAGCAAAGAATCAAAGCGGACCTTTCTTGCCCTCCTGATCATTCCATGCCTGTGGATTGGATTGAATCACTTTGGCTACCTGGACTACTTAAAAACAAAATCGGTGGATTGGCGGCTGCAATTTAGAGGAGAGATTCCTCAATCCAGCTATAGCGAGCCTGAGGATAAAATTGAGCTGCCTGATGGTTCTTCTGTTCCACGGGTGCCCAAATTGGTTTATGTTAATTTTGATTCGGGCACCTTGGAGATGGACGGGGTGGGTGAGAGACCGTGGGATCGAGCCTTTTTCAGAGATACTGCCTTGGCTTTGCTTGATAAAGGGAAGGCGAGATCCATCGGTTTTGACTTTGGGTTTACCCCCAAAAGCATGTCGAGCATGGTGCCTAAGGAGAATTCTTACCGCAGTGATATGGCTCTGGCTGAACTTGTCAGAAAATATCCTGACCAGGTGGTGCTTGGCTGCTTGTATTCGGGTGTCCAAACTCCTTTTGTTAAACCGACCGGTGTCAGTGCTTTCCCGCCCTTTTTCAAGGATGGATATTCCTATGAATCGGGACAATTTCATTACCCGGAATCACCGACTTTCCCTTTGCTGAGTTATCAGAATGATTCCTATGTGGGGAGAATGGGTTCATTTACTGTGACTCCATACCGCAGTGTTGATGAGATCCCGAGGTGGGTACCCTTGTGGTATTATGAGGGGGGTAAGGCACATGCATACAACCTTCTGGGTGGCAAACAGAGTGTTCTTTCCTTTGAGCTTCCTCGCGATAATAAGGAAGAGATTATTCGTTTATCTACTGAATTTTCTGTGATTACAGAAAGGAAGCAACAACTCGAAGAAGTAACTGCCAGGATCGGTGAGCAGTTGGTCGAGTTAACAGAGCAAAAATCAATGTATGAGGAACAACTCAATGGTTTCATTGAAGTGAAATCCAAAATAAAGTCCCTCAAAGAAGAGCTCGCAAACTTTCGTAGTACGCTGTCGGCAAATCCGGCCTTGGAGCAAATTATCGGTTCCCAAATTAATACACGGGAGGAGGAAATGATGAAAATTTGCAATTCCATCCTGCAAAGCTCCTCCGGTTCAATCAGCAGTGTACAAACCGTTGATGATCTATCGGCCGAGTTGGACAGGTTGGAAGAAGAGATTGCCAATTTCCAAAATACCCTGGATGCCAATCCAGCCTTGGATGCAGTCATCAGACCGCAATTGGATCTTCGGTTAGCTCGCAAGAAGGAATTGCTGGCTGAGGTTGAGTTAAAGAAAAGTGATGTAGCTCAGAAAATGACCCCTGAAGAAATTCGCGAAGCTGAGCTTATTCTCGAAAATAAGATCCAAGGTGTGGAGGAGTTGGTTTCATCTTCTATGAAAAATCTTCCTGGTTTGGTTACAGAATTACAATCCAGTCGGGAGAAGTTGGCTGCTGCCGAAGCTGACGAAGGGAGAGTGCAAACTCAGCTCAATAGAATCAAAGGACTTACGCCAACTCAATTGGTGGAGGGTAAGGATACGCTCCGATTAGTGTATCAGGATACTGTTACAAGCAGCGATAGTTCAGGATTGCTGGTGCATACTTTACCCAACGAGGTTCCACTCATGAAACAGGGCAAAATCTTTGCCCTAGGTGTTGAGGCGTTGTTGGCTTACTATGGGCTGGAGGACGATGCTGTTGAGATAGATGATGACTATCAAACTTTCCGAATTGTTCATCCTACTGAAGGTGCCCTGGTTGAATCCAAGCTATCGGACGGACAGTTCTTGGAAGTTAACTGGTTTTCAAAATGGTCAGCAACCCATGAGGAGAAGCTACTTACTCTTGAGGCCAAAAGAGCTTATGTGGATAAGAATATTCCTGAATATCTGGCCTTGGCTCCCAAAATTATAAACCTACTTTTATCCAGAATAGAAGGCTTGGAGGTGCCCAGTGATCATTCACAACTTCCGGCTTGTCTAAGAAATTTAGGCATTGAGGAGGAAAAAGTATTGGTCGGGGAAAGCCTCTTAGGCTCAAATCCTGATGATAAGGATATTCCATCCTTTGAACAGCTATTCTCCCTTCTCGATGCCATCAGTTATTACTTCATCCCTCCATCTATTTTATCTGAATACAATCCGATGTGTGGGATGAAAGATGTGTTATCCTATGCAAAGTTTCATGATCAGGTTGGTGCCACCATTGCAGATCTTGAGTCAAAAATTGAGATTCTTACCGGTGATCAATATCTTGCAAAAATTGAAAGCGCTCTTGAGGAAGATCCTGAAAACACAGCCCTACTATCCCAAAAGCAACAAATCGCTGAAGCCATCTCGATTAACCAAAAAAACCTTCAACTTCAACGGGAGGAAATGGAGAGAATCGACGATTTCTTTTCCGCATTCAACGATGCAATCATCCTGATAGGTCCGGAAGAAAAAACCTTTCAGGACTTAGCTCCTACACCTTTTGATTCATCCGGGGTGCCCAAGGTTAGTGTTCATGGAAATTTGATCAAAACCCTGACTTCCGGAGAATACTTAAAGAGATTGCCTCTGAGGATCGATCACCTTGCCACTCTCTTTGTTTGTTTACTTATGGCTTTCCTTGCAGTCTACCAGGGTAACCATGCACACTGGGTACAGGCGGGAGGTATTCTTTTGTTAATTGGCTATGTGTTTCTTGGTTTTGAAACCTTTGCCCAGTCCCATGTCATTTGGCCGGTGACCGCACCAGCATGTGCTGGTCTTAGTACTTCCTTTATTGGACTTGCTGCAATGGTGGTGATCGAACAGAAAGCCAAAGGTCGATTGAAGGGAATGTTTGGAAGTTATGTTTCCTCGGACTTGGTTGAGCAAATGGTTGAATCAGGAGAAGAGCCTTCTCTCGGTGGGGAAGAAACTGCAATTACTGCCTTTTTCAGTGATGTTCAGGCATTCTCCAGTTTTTCGGAATTATTAACCCCCACTGGTTTGGTCGATTTGATGAACGAATACCTCACTGCAATGACCAACATTTTGCAGGAGGAGCGTGGAACTTTGGATAAGTATATTGGGGATGCGATTGTGGCGATGTACGGTGCCCCAATTCCAATGAATGATCATGCTTATCAGGCAGTGAGAACGGCGATTTTGATGCAGCAAAAGCAAATTGAATTACGGAAAAAGTGGGTGCCAGAGGTCGAAAAATGGGGGAAGTGCCACGGTTTGGTAACCCAGATGCAAACCAGGATCGGCTGCAATACGGGAACCGCCACGGTTGGAAATATGGGGGCGCTGGACCGCTTCAATTACACGATGATGGGCGATATGGTAAACCTGGCTGCCCGCTGCGAAAGTGGTGCCAAGGCATATGGTGCCTACATTATGGTGACTGAGGAGACCAAGCTTGCCTCTGAACAAACCAAGGACGACATCGCTTTCAGGTATTTGGATAAGATCGTGGTGAAAGGAAGATCTCAACCGGTGGCGATGTTCGAGCCCACTGGGTTTATGTCTGAATTAAGCCAGGAAACTCAGGACTGTCTGGATTGTTTTCAGCGTGGAATTAATAAGTACCTGGCACAAGACTGGGATGGTGCCTTACAACTTTTTGCCCAGGCTAAAGAACTTGAGCCCAACAAGCCTGGAGTAACTCCCGGGGTAAAAGATAATCCATCCATGATCCTGATTGACCGTTGCCGGGTGATGCAGGAAAACCCACCGGGTGATGATTGGGATGGTGTCTATGTGATGACGACCAAGTAGTTAACTAAGCCGAAAAGTAATCAGGCTCGTTTCCCGGAATCCATTTGATATTACAACCCAAGCTTGGCACCTGTTGCTGAGGAGGGCTCTCTTTTTGTAGGAGTTTATCAATGGCATCATGAAGATGCCTGCCATTTACTTCCTTTTGATTGCCAGGGCGGGAGTCATCATATTGTCCGCGGTAATACAATTCCAGGTTTTGATCGAAGAGGAAAAAGTCCGGGGTACAGGATGCCCGATAAGCCTGAGCAACTTCCTGAGACTCATCGTAAAGATAGGGAAAGGTGAAGTGGGAATCAGTCGCGAGCGTGGCCATTTTCTCCGGATTATCCTGTGGGTATTTTTCTATGTCATTGGAGGAGATGGCTACAACTTCAATTCCTTGCTCCTGCCATAAACGGGATGATTGAATCAAATGTGGTAGCAGATGAAGAACATAGGGGCAGTGATTACAGATGAAAGCGATCAATAACCCATTTTCTGGAGATGGGTTTAAGGAGTAGGGCTCTTTATTTTTTGAATCTATCAGCCGGAAAAAGGGAGCTTTTGTGCCTAATTCAAGCATAGTGGAGGGAGTGGCGACCATAATAAAAATAATTTAGGGATTGTTCGTATTTTGAGAAAATTCTGGTTTATACTTTGAGAAATAAGCAGTTAGGATGTCTCTGGCAATCGGGGCTGCGGTCAGTCCTCCTTGAACCTGATCCTGAGGAATTACGCCTTCTACCAGAGTGGCAATGGCTACCCTTGGATCATTTGCCGGTGCAAAGCCGATAAACCAGGCAAGATTCAGTTTCATGTTATGATTTCTCCATTGTCCGGTTCCCGTTTTACCTGCTACCTGAATTCCTTCGATCTGACATCTACGGGCGGTTCCATGAGTGGTTGCTTTCACCATGCCTTGGACCAGAGCCCTATGGCCGTCCTCAGTCAGACCGAGGCCATTTCCTGCATTCAAACGGAAATTCTGTTCCTTATTCATCAGTAAAGTGGGATAAAAATCATTACGGTTGAGAGCGAGCTTACTGGCGAAGCATGCCATTTGCAGAGGACTCTGGCGCAATCCACCTTGTCCGATCGAAATATTAAAAGTGTCTTCCAGGGTCCATTTGACACCGATATTCTTTTGCTTCCACTCTGGATCAGGAACAAGGGGAGTGTCACGTAGAGTGGGAAGCGAGAGAGGAGTTTTTTGATCAAAATTTAGCCATCTTGCTTCAGAAATTAGATTTTGATGGGTGATCTGCTCGGCCGCTCTAAAAAAGTAAACATTACAACTCTGGGCAATTGCATCGATGAGATTCAGTTCACCATGTTGACCAGGATGCACATGGCATTTCATGCCACGGTAAATTCCTTCACATAGGTGAGTTTCGCTTGGGGTGACCTTTTTACCTTTCAGACCAGCAATTGCCGTAACGAGCTTAAAAGGAGATGCGGGAGCGTAGCCAGGATGCCAGGCACGGGGAAGCCAGGCTTCGCGCCGCTGAATATCATCATAAGCTGCCTGAGAAATATAGGGAGTTAAACTACTGAGGTCATAATTGGGCTTGCTGGCAAGGGTAAGGATCTGCCCAGATTGAAGATCGATGAGCACCGCTGCTCCTGGTGGAAGGGGAGGGGGAGCCAGTTGGTAATGAAGGAAATTCTGGGGCGATTTCTCCAGAACACCTTCCGCGTTGAGCAAACGGAGAAGTTCCTTGGCATCATCCACTGTGCCCTTGAATCCTGCTACGGTTGATGCTTGTTCTCCGGAAAGGGGAAAGGGGGCATCTTTAAAAGCACCAATCAAAAGTTCCGCACGAACCTCGGTTTCATCTGACCCAGTAAGGGCTTTTTCAGTTCTTCTTTTGATGGTTTTTTCCCAGTTGGAATCTGGGAGAATTCTCCTTTTTGCTACAGTCCTAACCATTCTTTCTATGGAATCCTCGGCAATTTTTTGGAGGTCCCGATCAAGGCTAAGTTGTACAGATTTTCCTTTTTGTGCTGCTTTCCGATCGATTCTTTCAAAACGGGATCCCATTGGATTAACAATCCAGATATCATATCCATCTTCCCCGCGAAGGATGTGATCAAAGGTTTTTTCTAATCCAGCTTTTCCGGTTCTGCCCTGAAGTTGAAAAGTGGCCAAATCAGAACCTTCAAGATCCTCGGTATCTGCTTTGTAGCCACTGCCCACATAGCCGAGAACATGGGATGCCAATGATTTCTCAGGGTAATGCCGAATCGGCTTTGCATGAACTTGCACCGGTGAATCTGCCGGAAGGTTTTCAATAAGCAGTGCATATTCCTGATGAGTGAGGTTGGAAGAAAGTTCAAGGGGCAAAACAAGTTGCTTTCGCCAGTGGGACTGGATTTCAGGTAAAGTGATTTGTTCCTTTCTTCCAGTCAGATGATTGATTCTTGCAAGATATTTTTGGACGACATGTAACCTGGCTTCCCATGACTGGGCATAACCATTTATCCGAAAAGAATATTCCCCGCCATTCTCGCTTTGGAATAAGCGGGATATCCATGACTTGTCTGCATTGGTCTGAGATAAGATGTTTGCCCTGCCATCATTATCCAAAGAAAATTGAATAGAAAACAGACCAGAGACGGATACAGTTACCTCATTTGCAACACTTTGGAAAGTTAGGTTTTGTGGATTAAGCACATTCCATGAGCTTAGTAAACTAGTCCACCTGCCAGACTTGGTTTGGTTCAGGGGCAATCTTGACTCCCCAAGAAATACTTTTGCTCTTTCAAAAGAATTCCCTTCCTCATGCTTGGCAATTCCTGAAAGGCTGATTCCTCTCGAAGCGACATGTTCATGCTGCCAACAAATGGATAGGAATTGAGGTAAATCCAGGGATGGGAGAGCATTTAATTCCTCTCTGATTTTACTGGAAAGTCTTCTGAATTTAATTTTTTCTTCCCAAATCTCCCGGGACAGAAGTTCCAAATGGATAGAAGCAGAGTAATGAGCCCGGTTTCCAATTAAAAGATTTCCTTCCCGATCAAATAAATCCCCTCGGGCACCCGGTTTGATAATCCGTCTTTGACCTTGTTTTCTTTCTTTTTCCAGAAAATCCTCTGCCTGGAAAACCTGTCGGTAAAACAAGGTGAGAATAAGACACAGAAAGAGTGAGAAATATAAGATCGCGAAGATACGGAACCGTCTCTTTTCGGGTAAATATTTTTCAAAAAATTTCATTCCCCGTTTTGCTCAGTGAAACTTTCTCTCAGGGAGTTAGCACCAACCAGTTGTATGAGAGCTTCACAAAACCTGGGATACCATTGAAAAACTGGAAACAGTAGCAATCCAGACAGGATTGTATCCGATAAAAACCTAAAAAAGGCCCAATTGTTAGAGCCATCGTTCGAAAACTTAAGGAAAAGAAACCAGCCCAAAGCTAATAGGAAATGAGTCAGCACTTGTATGCTAACGGGGCGAAGAAGACTCTTTTTTTGCCCAACTGGAAAAAATTCTGAAAGTAAAAGGTAGAGAAAACAAAGAGCGAAAGCATGATACCCAAAACTGCTGGATAGGGCCTGATCGCAATACAGTCCGCTAATGAAGAGAACCAGGAGTGCCCGTAACTTATCGAGGAAAAGGAAAGCAGGAAACAGGAGAACCGCTGGAAAGAAAAAAACAAAACCCCATTGATTGGTAAGTTCATTAATCAGCCCACATGAGAAAAGCAGTCCAATATTTGAAAGGCCAAGAAGTAATGCTATCCAATTATATCTAGCCATTCTTTAATCATTTTCAGGAATAAGGATGGTCACTTCTTTTGCATTACCGATTTCCCGGCTTAAAATCACTCTCCCCGTTTTGAATAAACCATCATCTCCGCCTTCCAGGAAATAGACTTCACCAATTTTGAGCCCATCGGGATAATTTCCGCTCAGAGATGAACTCATTAAAGTCAGGGGAGATTCTTCAGTCGCATGTAAGTCATGTGGTACATCGGTGACGATGCCATAAAGAGTACCTCCCATTCCGACTCCGTTGCCCTGAAAGGTGACCGGGCGGTCATCCCCAGAAAAGTGAGCAGCAATACGAAAATTTGGGTTTGTGATCAGTTCAACCTGAGAGGAGCGGAAGTTGGTATCTTTAATGCGGCCAAATAATCCAGCTTTACCTATTACACCCATGCCTGGTCGGAGACCGTGCATGCTGCCCCGACGGATGGTCAAACCCTGCCACCATCCAGATAAACTGCGTTTGGTGACCCGTGAAATTAGAGGTTTGAACTTCGGCTGGCTATCGATCCCAAGCTGTTGTTCCAGAGTTTCAAGGTGGGATTTAAGTCCATTGAGCTTGGCGATTTCATTTTTCAGCGTGGGTATCCGTTCTGCTTGAATTTGGCTGTCTGAATGAATTCGGGAAAGGATTTTATTTTTTTCAATCAAGGTTGTTTTTGAGTCTGACATATGACCCCAGAAATTAGTTAAGTCTGAGATACGTGATGCACTTTCCCAAAGGGGAGCCTCAAACTCTTCAAATCCTGATTTTATCAATAATTTCCAGGATGTAGGAACGGCAACCCAGACAAAAACAAAAAGTCCGAATAAAAGAAAGGGTCTTAACCTGGGCCTGTCAGGAGAAGAGGCCAATGGGAAATAATTATTGGGTGACCAAGCGGTCGATTTGCTCTCTGCTTAAGGAATCAAGAAGATTGAGGAATTCACCTGTTCCATTCGCCACACAACTGAGAGGGTCTTCCGCCTGGATGACCGTCAGTCCAGTGGCATCACTGATCACCTGGTCCAAACCTCTGATCAAAGCCCCTCCTCCGGCGAGAACAATTCCCCGGTCAATGAGATCGGCAGAATGCTCAGGTTGACAACGGTCGAGAGCATTTTTAACAAGGTCAACAATTTGAGAGACAACTTCCTTAAGTGCTTCCTCGCGGATCTCCTGAGAAGTGATATGGATCGTTTTCGGGAGACCTGCAGTGGCATCTCTTCCGCGAACATCCATGCTGAGTTCCCCCGAATCTAGGGGAGCCGCAGAGCCAATGGAAAACTTGATTTCTTCGGCAGTCCGTTCACCAATGAGAAGACCATATGCCTTTTTCATGTAGGCAACAATAGCTTCATCCAATTCGTCACCGCCTACGCGAATACTTCTTTGAAAAGATACCCCAGAAATGGATATGATCGCCACTTCAGTTGTACCTCCTCCAATATCCACAATCATATTGGCGTATTCGTCGTGAATAGGTAGCCCGGCACCAATTGAGGCAGCCATGGGCTCGCCAAGAAGAAGGACTTCCCTGGCACCAGCTCGGATCGCAGAGTCTTTAACCGCTCTTTTCTCCACTGCGGTTATTCCGGATGGGACAGCGATGACCACACGGGGAGGTACCAGTTTTCTCTTATCCACTTTTTCAATGAAATAACGAAGCATTGCTTCAGAAATCTCAAAATCAGCGATCACCCCATCTTTCATGGGGCGAAGAGCTTCAATGGTACCAGGAGTACGACCGAGCATCCGCTTCGCATCGGCTCCCACTGCACAAACCTTTTTACTCGTTTTGTAGCGGGCCACCACACTTGGTTCACGAAGAACGATCCCATCTCCTTTGACAAATACCAAAGTGTTGGCCGTACCGAGGTCGATACCAATATCATTGGACAAAAAGCCGAAGAGATTACTGATCATAAGAAAAAGGAATTACGGACTGATTTCTTAGGCTTTTGCTCATAGTGTCAAAGCCAAAGAATTAACAATTGGAATTAAAACAAATACAGTACAGAAAACCAGGGTCGTAATTAGACCATAGATTTGGATCTTTTATTGGCGAAGTGAATGACCAGTAACCCTCCCAAAAAAAGAAAAATGGAGTAAAATTGACCTCTGGATAAGCCCATAAGTAAGGAGGCGTCAGGCTCCCGGAAGATTTCTCCAAAAATTCTGGCTCCGGCATAGGCAACCAAAAATTCGCCTCCCAGTCTGCCGGGTGATTTTTGACAAATGCCAGACTTCCAAAAGCGCAGTTGAATTAAACAAAATAAAAAGAGTCCTTCCAGCAACGCGGCGTAGAGCTGGGAAGGATGGCGTGCAATCCCTTCGGCAAAGCCCGGCGAATTCGGAAACAGAACAGCCCAGGGTAAAGTGGACGGGGTGCCCCAAAGTTCTCCATTGATAAAATTCGCAACTCTACCAAAAAAAAGTCCGGGTGGCACCACAGTTGCAATCAAATCTGCGACTGGCCAAAAAGATTGATTGGACTGTCGACAATACCAAAATGTTGCCAGGATAACTCCAATAAATCCTCCATGGCTTGCCATGCCGCCTTCCCAAACTCTGAAAAGCATCAATGGATCACTGAGTAAATGTTCAGTCTGATAAAGCAAGGCGTAGCCAATTCTTCCACCAAGTAAGACACCCAGTACCTGAAAGGTCATCAAATTGAGGATTTGTTCTTTATCGTAGGGGCTTCTTTTTCGGTTGTAGGAGACAAGTAAAAGAGAGTATGCGACGATGAACCCCAAAAGATAGGAAATACCATACCAGCGTATTC
Source organism: Opitutales bacterium (assembly GCA_038136415.1). Lineage (GTDB taxonomy): Bacteria > Verrucomicrobiota > Verrucomicrobiia > Opitutales > Seribacteraceae > Chordibacter. Next base: position 34,131 of record JAYPZT010000001.1, on the reverse strand, counting down.
CGCCAGGCCCCCAATTTCCCCACGAGTCAGGAAACTGCCACAAAAAAGGACTCAGGTTATGGGTCCAAAAAGAACTATCCATATTCGTAAGCATCAGTTATTTATCTTTTTCAGAATTTTCAACTTTGGATAAATGCTTTCTTTTGGCTAATTCTCTCATATCAACTGCAAGATCATCATGTTCAAAGATTTCCTGCCCGAGGATACTCTCGACAATATCTTCCAAAGCGAGAACGCCTGTAACAGAGCCAAATTCATCAACCACCACCGATAATTGACAGTGCTCACTTAAAAGCAGGCGAAGGGCTTTGTCGGCACTTGCATTTTCAGGAATAAAAAGGGCATCTTTCGCATGATCGAGCAATGAGGTGTTAGAGTTACCGGCGACCATGGAATTGAGGAGGTCCCGTCTTCTGACTATCCCCGTAATGTGATCAATATTATCAGAGTAGATCGGGATTCTGGCAAATGGGATGTTTGGATGCTGCTTGAAGGTATCCTCAACACTCAGTAATTCATCCAGTGCAAGCATCACAGTGCGCGGAGTCATGATTTCTGAAACCTTGATGCCATCCAATTTCAGGGCATTGGTGACTAAATCGCTTTCTTCACTGGTAAGTGTTCCTTCTTTGGCTCCTTTTTGAGCAAGTAAAATGATTTCATTTTCGTCTTCCTCACTGGATTTCTCTTTTTCAGGTACCATTGCCCTCATGGTGAATTTGCAAATTTTGGAGAAAGGAGACATGCAAAAACGAACCATCACCAAAGGTGGAACCAAGTAGGGCAGCATTTCGGTACGGTAGGAGACTGTAAAATTTTTAGGTAGAATTTCTGCAAAAAACAGGATACCTAGGGTCATTCCACAGGCGAATAAGAGTAGAGTGTTTTCTCCATTGCCAAATGATTTTTCAGCTAAGCCACCCACGAGGGTTGCCCCAAGGGTATTTGCAATGGTATTGAGGCTGAGAATTGCAGAACTTGTTTCATCAATTTCATCCCGGAATTTGCTTAGTTTCTGCCCCCATTTTGGCGAGCGATCCTTAAAGTCCTCAATTTCTGCAGTGGTAATACTTAGGATCATTGCTTCGAGAATCGAGCAAAGTGAAGAAACTCCTATGGTGAAAGCGACAGCAACAACAAGTTGACTAATCATCTAGAAGAATGAGCTTGGACTTTGACAGAACAACTGTGCATAAATAAAGCTCACTCTTTTAAGCCATATCCTAAAGCATTAAGCAATCATTGAAGCATGCAAACCCTGAAAAAACTTACCCTTCATAACTATCATCAAAGCAATTCAGCGAAATTTGCTCCTTTTTCAGGTTGGGAAATGCCAATTTCATATAGCAGTTCCATAGAAGAGCATAAATTTGTTCGTCAAAAAGCTGGTCTTTTTGACGTCAGTCACATGGGAGAATTGCTTGTATCTGGAACAGATTCGGAGAAGTTTCTCAATTCTGTTCTTACCAATGATCTTAGTAAAATCGTTGATGGACAGGCACAGTACTCTCTTTTGTGCACTGAAGAAGGAGGAACCATTGATGATCTAATCATTTACAAAAAATCTCGGCAAAGTTTTTTCCTCTGCGTCAATGCATCCAATATAGAAAAAGATTTTCAGCATCTTTCTTCCATAGCTTCTGGTTTTAATTGTGAAATTTTAAATTTGTCCGGTGCTTATGGTCAACTTGCTCTTCAAGGGCCCAACGCATTGCCGATCATGATTGAATTGCTTGGCGAGAACATTGGAGAGATCCAGCGCATGCATTTTAAGCAAAATGAGTGGTTGAATGGGCGGGAATCATTAATCGCCCGCTCAGGTTACACGGGAGAAGACGGATTTGAAATCTATTGTGATCAAAATGATCTTTGGGAGTGGATTGAACTCTTTAGTTCCAAAATTGATCAGCAGGAAATACGGCTCATCGGATTGGCGGCGAGAGATAGTCTTCGTTTGGAAGCAGGTTTTCCTCTCTATGGCCACGAACTTTCTGACGAAATAAGTCCCCTGCAGGCAGGACTTCGGTGGGCAGTTTGTTTTGAAAAGGAAAACTTTATCGGATCAAATGCGTTGGAACGAGAGCAAAGTGATGGATTGCCTGGTCGCGTGGTTCACTATGAGGTTGATGGGAGAAGAATTCCCAGGAGCGAAGCAATTGTTACTGGTATTTCGGGTAATCCGATTGGGAAAGTACTTTCGGGCGGATTTTCTCCTTTATTGGAAAAACCCATCGGAACTGCTTGGGTTGAGAGAGAGGCCGTAAGTGAATTTAAGCAAACAGGAGGGAGTGTGGCTATGGGGCGACAGGAGGTGAAGCTTTTGCAAACCGCTCCAGTTCTCAAACGAAAGTAAATGATTCAGTTCTGATCCTGAAAACCAGAGATAACTAGATCAACACCAGTGAAGTTATCAAAATTCAAATTATTCACCATGATTCCTTCCAGTTTTTCCTTCAGGTGAGAGCGGGTTTCCTTCACTTTACAGTCTTGTTCTACTCGTAAACTGACATGTAATCGCAAATTACCCCCTTTTCTGATAATTTTGGTTTTTGGAGAATGAACACCGGGAATGGCAGTGCATGATTTTCTGACAAGTTCTCTTAGTGCACGGGGAGTAATTTGAACGGCACCTTCTTCATCAGTGAAAACGGATACCAATTCAGTTCTTAGTCTTCTCGTTAGCCACCAACAGAAAATAAGGACGAACACAGCCAGTAGACCGTAATAAAAAAGAGGATGATTGAAAGCCTCTGCACCTGAGAGGTTAAGATAGCTCTTAACCTGATTAATCATAAATTGAGCAATGTTTATTAGTCAGATGAAGAGGAATCTTCCCAATCATCAGAATCCATGGAGTGTTTATCAGCCGACTCCTGTTTGATATCATCGATTACAACATCAATGGTTTTCGCGTGATTACCAGTCATGGTGAGAATCTGATCACGGATGGCTTCCTGTATATGAAGTCCGGTTTTTGCCAGATCCACGCCAAAGCGTAAAACCACTCTGACTTCAATTTCGTAACCTCCATCCTCGCTTTCCGAAACCTGTACGCCACGTTCAGATTCTTTCTTGGCAAAAAAATCTGTCAGACCTTCCACCACACCGCCGCCCCCGACATTAATAACCCCGGCAACGGACTGGGTTGCGAGGCGGACGATTCCGGCCACGACGCTGTGATTAATTCTGATGGAACCAAGTTCGCTCGACTCTTCCGAGAGAGTGGGGATTGATTCACTGCTATCCAATGATGGAGATACTTTTTTCTTGGTCATGACGGATTATGATTCTTTGGAAGAATTCTGAAAAACTTCTTTGGGTGCTCTTGATAAAAACTCTTCGACATACGATGTGGTTGCTTCCCCTTGCCGGAAACCTGGATCAAGAATTACGGCTTTTAGGAATTCAATATTGGTATCAATTCCTCTTATGATGTACTCACTCAGAGCCCGATACATTCTATCCAATGCGATTTTCCTGGTCCTCCCATGTGCAATCAATTTGCAAATCATGCTATCGTAATACGGGGATACGGTATACCCCCCATAAACATGGGAATCAACCCGAACACCGTGTCCGCCAGGAGCATAGTACAAACCAATGGTTCCTGGGGATGGAGCAAAGTTCCGGGATGGGTTTTCCGCACAGATTCTACACTCAATTGCATGCTTAGCCAGAACAACATCTTTTTGCGAAATTGACAGTCTGTTACCGGATGCAACTTGAATTTGTTCCTTGATTAGGTCCACTCCGGTCGCTTCCTCGGTCACCGCGTGCTCGACCTGAATCCTGGTATTCATTTCGATGAAGTAAAAATTACCTTTTGCATCGACCAGAAATTCAATGGTTCCGGCATTTACATAATTGACTGCACTCACGGCTTTGAGGGCAGCTTTACCCATACGGTTACGCAGGTTTTTATCAAGAAAGGGGGAGGGGGCTTCTTCAATGACTTTTTGGTGCCTTCTTTGAACCGAGCAGTCACGCTCTCCCAGATGTATAGCATTGCCATGCATGTCTGCTAAAACCTGAAATTCTATATGTCTTGGGTTTTCCAGGTATTTTTCCACATAAAGGGAACCGTTTCCGAAGGCTTTGGTCGCTTCAAGCCTGGCTGATTGAAATTCTTTGGCAAATGAAACGGCATTATGGGCAATTCTCATCCCCCGGCCACCGCCGCCAGCTACGGCTTTGATAATCACAGGAAAGCCAATTTTCTGAGCTATTTTTATCGCTTGGGATTCATCCTCAATCGGGCCGTCACTTCCAGGAATAATCGGGACGCCCGCTTTGGCGACCGTTTCCCGGGCAACTGCTTTGTCACCCATTCTGGATATGGTATCAGATCTTGGTCCAATAAAAGTAATATTGCAGGACTCGCATTGTTCCGCGAATTCAGCATTTTCAGAGAGAAACCCATATCCTGGGTGGATAGCATCGACATCTGCAATCTCGGCTGCACTGAGAATACGGTCTGCCCTAAGGTAGCTTTCTGCACCCGCTGCAGGACCAATACAAATTGCTTCGTCAGCAAGCTGTACATGAAGAGACTGTTCATCTGCTTCAGAATACACGGCCAAGGTCTGGATACCCAGTTCTCTGCAGGCTCTTACAATGCGAAGGGCAATCTCACCACGATTGGCGATTAAAATCTTTTTAATCATGCTGAGAGATTAGGAAGGGCGTATTTTGAAAAGTGCTTGTCCGTACTCGACGCTGTTGCTGTCCTCTGCGAGAATTTCAACAATCTGACCAGATTCCTCTGCTTGAATCTCGTTCATTACCTTCATTGCCTCAATAATACAAAGTACATCGCCTTTCTTAATGTTGTCGCCGACTTTAACAAACTCCGGATCATCAGGGGAGGGCTTCCGGTAGAATGTACCTACCATGGGTGAATTGAAAGTTGAAAGGTTGTCGTCCGTTTTCGCCTCAGTACTTGGTGTGGAGGGTTGGTTCGTCGCAACTGGAACGGCTGGCGGATGCATTACGACCTCTCGTACTGATTGGCCGGAGTGGCCATTTCCTGGTCGAGCTAATCTAAGTTTTAAATCTTTAACCTCTATCTCCAATTCGGATAGATCAGATTTTTGCATCATTGAAATTATCCCTTTGAGTTCACTTAAGTCCAAAATAATATCCTCCGTTAGTGTTTCACATAAATGAAAGGAAAATATCTTCCTCTGGCAATGTTTGAATTGGGATGTCTCATTTATTATTTCGTTTTACTCGTTATTTTGTTTAAGCGGAGAGATTTGAATCTCCCAATCGGGATTGCTAAACGGACCGCTGATTTTAATCTGGCTTAATTTGGTAATAGGGTCGGCAATACTAATGATTTGCTTGATCACTGGTATATTGACTCCTCCTAATAATTGAAAGTCTGCGTCTATTTCGACAGTTTGGGAATTAATGTCACATGTCCCGGCACCAGATATTCTTGAAATTGGACCTGCTAATTCAAAATTATCAAACAACAATGATTCGTTTTCTACACGATAGGGAATAAATAATGAATTAAAGCGCAAAGCATCAGATGGAAGCGGCAGGTTGAACCTTCCAAGATTCTTGCGAATACCTCCCAATATATTAATGCGTCCTACATCGAGATCATTAAGTGAAATTGCACCAGTCCCTTCAAATTGATTCGGATTATCGCTCGGACCAATTCCGGAAAAATTTAAGTTAACCAATCCGTTTCTTTTTGAGGAGGAACTGGCAAGATCTACCTCTGCTGGGCTTGATGCATCAAGTGTAAGTGGTTCAAAAATATTCGATAACTCTGCAAAAGAAGCAGATTCTAATTTGAGATTAGTCTGCACTAATTGCGATGTTTTGGAAACTTCTTTGGCGAATAAAGTACCCTGTCCGTTGGCTATCGAAAGGCTGGGCAGATCTATGGTTAATAAGCCTTCCTTTCTGGAGACATTTCCCGAAAAAGATTGGATGGGAATATTTTTGTACTTAATTTCGTCGTTTGAGTTTAGGCTCAAGGAAAAATGAGTCTGATTATCATCTTCGGTTGTACTTGGTTTATCATAAAATACAGTTCCTTCTCCCTCAATATCTACGACTGAGCAATTGATATCCTGCAGGACTTTTTTCGTTTGGGAATCAAAAATACCCCGTCCTTCATTGAGGGGATACTGACCCTTAAGTTTGAATTCAAAGTGAGGGTTTGAATGTGTTTTAGGAGAAAAAATTAATGAACCTGATAGATCTCCTGTGGAGTGAGTAAGGTTTTCGCAATGAACGGTGGTGAAAGAGTCTTTCACTAAAATATTTAAATAAGAATCAGTAAACTTTAGGTCCCGGTAAACAATGTCTTTTCCTCGGATTAATCCGCTAGTTAGACAATTTCCTGATGGTCCTCCCCAAATCCCCGAAATGGTAAACTTCCCATAGGGTGATTCCCTGCCAAAAGAAAAATCATCCCATATTCTCGACCACCATAAACCGAGCCATGGATTAATATCCGTGGGGAGACAATTTCCTTCGAGGGTGAACTTATATTTTAACGGGTTCCAGTGTTGCTCATACTTACCAAATGCTTCACTGGCACCAAATTTTCCGTATGCACTATGAATGAAGATAGAAAACTCAGGATTTATATTTCCATTAAAAATAAAATTCCCCGGAGGCGTTTCCAATGCAGAGAAATTATCGGCGGCTACATTGAAATTACCAATACCTCCGTTTTCTTTTGATTCATCGTTGTCCCGAAAGATGATGTTTAGTTTGTCTCCATCTATGATTTTTGTTTTGCCGTAAGACATATCGGCAAAAAGATTCAGGGAGCTTGGATTGAATTTAAAGAATCCAGATAAACGAGGCACTTCACCTTTCTCAATGGCTAGTGATATCTTTTGGTTATTTGAGTCGGTGAATAAATTGAAAATAGTTTGATCCTTTTTAAAGGAGTGAGCCGAAAAGAGGATTCCAGGGATTTCCCCGGATATGGGACCATGAAGAGTGATTGAGTTGAAGCATAGCTTGGATTGGTTAATTCCTGTGAGATTATTTTGCTTATCCAGATTGACATCAAAATTAACCAATAAACCATCGCTGCTAAAAGTGTAGTTTGATGCAGAAAATTTGTTCGTTTTGGAGTGGAGTTGTAGCGATATCTTTTTGCTTAGATCAGATGCAGATTGGTAAAGTAGATGGGCTACATTGTTTGATTTCTCAGATAGATTGTTAAATGATGACGCATGAAGTTCAACTTTGTCTGTAAACTGTCCATAAAGATAGAAGTTTGAGTCTGAACAGAATTGAAAAAAATTATCCATGTAATTAAGTGCATTTGCCAAATTGAATTTCTGGTTTTTAGGACTTGGCGGTAATTTGACCATGTCTACAAAAATATGAGCATGTAAGCGTTTTTGCCCTGTTGCTATTTGGGTAATAATGTTGATTTGCTTTTGGTGATATTTGATTCTTGAGTTTTCTGCCTTCAGCAAAGTCCCATTTCTTTCAAGGGTCAGATCACCTACGGTCATGTTTAGTCCATTTTGAAATCTTGCAGGATCATAAACAACTGCCAGCTGAATATCCCTTGCTTTTATCTTCGATGAATTTTCTTCCCAACTAAGATCGTCTATTTTAATTTTATTAAAATCAATAACATGCGCATTGGAGATTTTAAGCTTATCATTATGATCAATAACCCTACTCAAAAGTTTATTGGTAATATAACTTGGGATTGTTATTCGATAAGAGGACGCAAATAAGAACATTAGTTGTATGGATAGGGCAATCCATAGAAACAACACCACAAAGTTGCGGGTATATTTAAGGTACTTATTTATAATTTTATCTCCCATCTCTTGAAATGAAGGGGAATAAGCATTTATTCTTGCAGAAGTAATCTACTCAAAGAATCCGAAACAGGTAATGGCAGTGAGAAGGTAATTTCGTTGTACATAGTGCCTCCAAACCAGTGAGAAGAATTTTTGCAAAAGAATATGGAATTTTTGATTCCTGAATTATCAAAAAAATTGGCTTTGAAAGTCCAGGGTATCCAATTTCCTTCATGCCAGATTCCGTCTGGATCTAAACTGTCGTTTAAAATCTCTTCTGCTCTAATCTCACAGATCATTTGAAATAATTCACCGTGACTCTCTTCAGAAATGGTAACCACCGAAGAGTTGTCTTCTTGTAAGATAAACTCAATTCTTTCATAGGATGCATCTGTCTCTCCCACCTCCCGAGTCATAAATTCTTTGATGTCTGTTCTTAAAATCATTTCCCAATTAGTTTGAGTTAAACAGATTAAAGATTTTTCCATAACAAAAAGCTTCCAGAAAGAAACTTCTTCAGAAGTTTTATTAATCTGAATCTGGGATTTAGTTGAGTCGGAGAACTCTATCTCCAGTGTGTGGGAAGGCCTGCCAAAACCTTCATTGGTAAGGTCATCTTGAGTTGGATTAAATCGCAAAAGTTCACTAATTTGAATATCATTTAATTGATGGATGAATTCATCAATTTTAGTTGAATCGAGAGCATAAGTTTTTTGCTGAGAGCTATTAGATTCAGATTGATTACCGACCCAAGAAGTAAAGTCCTTCCTTCTCAGAGTGAGCGTGTTTTCCGAATTTCTGATTTTGATTTTCTCAATTTTTTCGAGAGAAAGATTCCAGAGCTTTTTGTTTCTTATTCTGTTACTCCAATTCTCGAAAATTGATTTAGATTCTGGATTAATCAAAAAACGCGGTTTCCATGAAGAGGAACTGCAAACTAATATATTTTGGTTTTCATGTTCAAAATATTGAAACCTTATGGATGTATTTTCGGTCATCGCATTGAATGTGAAATTACAATCCCAAGAGGGCATTTCAGGAACAAGGTCGGGATCCACGATGTCTTCTATTTCAATGGTTGCTATTTTATTTAATAGGAAGAGCAATTCATTTTGATCAACTTCTGAGACCATAGGAAGTAGCATTTTCCAGCGATCTTCGTTTCTGGATAGCCTGACGATTTTAGAATCGTTTTGCTCTTCTGTATTCAGAGTAATTTTATCGATTGAAAATATGGGGGATTTCAAGATCGATCGATCGATCCATTCGATTAATGAAAGTTTAAAAAATTTGGTAAAAGATTTTTCAATCTTCCACAGTGCCTTTTTTTGCTTCGTGTGCTGAACCAAGAAGTAATAGAAATTTTGATCTCTGGTGGGGTTTCCCTTGGTCAAAGTGAGAGAAGAACCATTTGCATGCAGGTGAAGCTTTTGCGAGTTATCGCTAATTCCATAATCCGAAAACTTCTCACCTTTTGCATACAACTCCTCAGCGTTGGAAAAATGAATAGCTTCAAGGTTTGCTAAATGAGCAATTAATTCGGAAACTAGGAATTGGCTGATTTCCCAGGATATTGGGGCCGTGGAGCGCCATAACTTATCTTGTTCATTTACGACTTCGAGTTGACGATTATCGCTGGTTTCAATGGAAAAGGAATTGAACTGAGAAAGTGTCGAAAAAGCAATGTCGTCTAAGCTATTATCCTTTGATTGATCCTCTGAATTATAAAAAATAAATAAAAACAGAACTATATTTACCAGCAGTAGTATGAATATTTTATTTTTCATATCAGATGTCTTTTCTGAGCCAATTAATGAAGAGGCCAAAAAACAGAGATGCAACCGGTATCCCGCACAAGGCGTAGGATAGTTGAATAAATTGTTCGGGAGACAAAGTTATCGAGTAAGAGGGTAGTGCTCTTGACTTGATATTGAGCATGTCATTTTGGTCCAAGAACCAATAGAGTAAATTATTTGATAGCATTTGATTGGCCGTACTGGATCTGAGGTTTTTGTTGTTAAGGGTCTCTGAGCATCCTAACACTGCAAGTTTTCCAGTAATGCTTCCCGGGAAATCAGATCTATTTTTGGAGGCGTCTGAAATTGCGAGAATGGGGATTGGGCCATCCATGTCCAACAAAGCATTTTTCTGGGGAGGTGTTTCACGATTCGTCCAATTTGATAAAGCCCATGAATTTGATGATGTGTAGAGAAGTTCGATGGCGTCTGTATTTTGTTTTTTGGAAATTACTTCAACTGGTCTACATTTGCCGGTTTTGATGGCCGAACCAAGATTCATAATTTCCTGAGTTATTTTGTGGGTGATGCCTCGAGGGAAAGTACGCACAAAATAGGAATTACTAAAGACATCGAAATTCTGGTAGTTGTCGTCATAAACAAGCATATCGTGACAGCGAATGTCCCACTCTTTCAACAGGGGTCTTAATCCAAATGCAGGTCGGCTGCTTAGTTCGTTTCCATCTACTGGATCAAGCAAAGTTAAAACATTTCCGCCCCTGTGGTTGAGGAATTGTCTGATGTAATTTATTTCTGATTCGTGAAAGGATGCTTGTGGCCCATTTATAATTAAGATTTTCGCATCATTGGGTACTCCTTCCGTAGAGGTTAAATCGACAGTGGATACTTGCAGGTTTTTATCTTCGATTAATTGCCTAAAGGATGAGAAACCATCGGTGTCAGAATTATCTTCAGGGCTTTTTTCTCCATGTCCAACCGTGAAATATACTTTATCAGGTTTACCTGCGGAGGAGTGAATCAGGTTTAAAATCGATTTCGTGATAACTGCTTCACCTCTAAAGAGTGCTGGCTCGAGAATCCCCCCGGGTGCTTCCTTCCAGTCTGTATAAAATTCTGACTCCCATAAAGCTTCTCTGGCTAGTGAATCACTGGAACGGAATACGCTTCCTGTATCGTATGGATTGGAGGCAGAATCTTGCTTGTACCTAAAAATAATTCTTTTACCAACTTCAGGGGAGGCAACTGCAATGATATTTCTTTCTCTAAGATTATATCTATCTGCAATGGCGTTGTTTCTTGGATTTATACGATCAATATCAAGCCTGTGTATCCGAATCTTGTTTCCCTTTACTTGGTGCTCAAACTGATCGAGGAGAATATTGATATCTGAATAAAATTTATTGATAACTTTTGGGGTAAGTGAGTTCTTTTCCAAGGTAATCAGTATATCAATGGGCTGCTCGATCTTGTCCAAAATAGCTAGGGTTTCATTGGAGAGTGAAAAGGATGATTTGGGTGATAAATCAAATTGAAGATTCACTTTTGAAATAAGATAGCTTCCTGATAAAAAAAAGGTAATGGAAAGTAAAACTACGATCCAAAGCTCCATTTTTTTATTGCGGCTGGAATGTCTGAAATTCATCGGTCTTTACTTTCTTAGCCTTTCGATACGTAAGACTGAAAAAAATAAAAAAAAGATCGTCACAAGTAATTGATGCAAAATTGATCTTACATCAACCAAACCCATAGAGAAATGATCGATTTTAGCGAGTCCGTTGAATGTTGAATGTAAGGCAGCAAAGATCATTTCGACAACATTGATAGAATCATTGTAATTCACCGCAGTTTCATAAGAAAATGTCATAATTGCCAAATAGATAGAAATCAAAGTAAAGGTTAACATACCCGAAACCATTTGATTCTTGGTCAAAGTACTGGAAAAAATGCCAATCGCTGTAAAACTTGCCCCATAGAAAAATAAAAAAATTATGATCGATGCCCATTGGGCAAAATTATCAAATTCCAAGAAGAGGCTCTGTTCAGGAAAGAGCAATGTAGTCAAAATTGGATAACAAAAGGTTAGCCCAAATATTGTGAACAGAAGGATGAAACTAGCTACCCACTTGCCGAGAACCAGGGCGAGTGGTGATACGGGGGCAGTCATGAGTACATGGAGTGTGCCCAGTTTTCTCTCTTCAGAAAATGATCTCATTGTTAGAAAGGGGATAATGCCAGGAGAGCAAAAGAGAAGACCTACCATTAAGGAAGAAAGCGGAGGTAATATCCAGTTTGTACCACTGAAATGTTCTAGGAAAAACCGGAAGCAAATACCAATGAGGGAAACAAAATAAAAAGTGGAAACATAGGTCGCAGGAGAAATGAATAAACAAAAGATCTCTTGCTTAAAGATTTGGATAAAACCATACATGGAGCTAAATTTTACCTTATATTTTTAATTTTTTCCTGCCCAGTAAGTCCTGGGTTTCCCAATTATACTTGGTTGCTTTGAGAAAAATATCCTCCAAGTCAGGTTTAGAGATTTTAAATTCAGAAATGGATAAGTCATTAGAATGCACTAGCACTTTAAGAATTTTCATGACTTGATTCTCATCTTTTTCTGTTCTGAAAAGAAATCTTTTCTTACCGGTATTTTCGATAGGGTAATCCTGGATAAGCTGGCATTTGTCATCTATCTGATTGATCGCTTTCTGCATGATCATTCTTGATTCGTTGGCCACAACTTCAAATTCAATCTTATCAACAAAACGATCTTGTAGTTCAGTGAGTGAGCCTTCCGCAACAATTTGTCCGTGACTTAGAATGATCATTCGGTCACAACAGGCTTCCACTTCTGATAATATATGACTGGAAAGAATTATGGAGACTTCTCCGCGTAAACGGTCCATCATTTTTCGGGTAATCGCAGTTTGTACGGGATCTAAACCAATGGTGGGTTCATCAAGTATAATTAATCTTGGTTCTGCAAGCATGGCATCCGCAATGCCAACCCGTTGACGAAACCCTTTTGATAAAGAACTGATTTTTCTTTCTGCGGTTCTTCTTTCCAAGTCACATGCATCTAAAACGAACTTGATTCTATCTCTTTTCCGGCTGCCTCGTAAGCCTTTAAGGTTAGCTCTAAAGCTTAAATATTCCACAACTCTTAGTTCATCAGGCAATGGATTGTTCTCCGAAAGAAATCCAATGTGATGCCTCACCTCTCCACCTTCTTCTGCAAGATCAACTCCACATACTTTGGCTTCTCCTGAGTCAGCAGCGATTAAGCCCGATAAGATTTTCAGAGTGGTACTTTTCCCCGCACCATTTGGGCCGAGGAACCCAACTATTTCTCCTTTGCCAATAGAGAAACTGATGCCTTTGAGTGCTTGAACAAGACCATACCTTTTCCTGAGGTTGATCACCTCAACAATGGGCAGGGGCTTACTTTCTGTACTCATGATCCTTCAGATACGAGGTTGTTGGTCAAAGTATGCCATGGCAAGCCCTTCCAAAGTTAATGCTTTATTCAGAATAGCATCCTCCATCAGAAATCTCTCACATTCGCCTCCCGTTTGAATGACTGAAACCCTCTTTTTCCCAGACGGGCATATTTCCTGTGTAATGGAGTCAAGTATGCCCTGTAGCATCGGTAAATACCCAAATTGTAAGCCGCTCAGCATGGCCTCCACGGTGCTTTTCCCAATAGCATTTATTTTTTGACTGCAATCATGGTAACTAAGGTGGGGAAGAAGAGCCGTTCTTGTCCCTAAAAAATCAAGAAAGCCTTGCGGGCCGGGTACAATAACACCGCCTGCGTACCCCGTTTCGGTGATGACATCAAAAGTTGTCGCGGTGCCTAAATCAATCACTACTGCTGGTAGTTTATATTTTTTAAAAGCAGCATAGGAATTGGCGATTCGGTCGGAGCCAATCTCTTTAACTGAAGGATAATCAATTGGCAGAGTAAATTGATTTTCGGCAGTTAAGGAAAAAATTTTATGTTCTTTGGAGGAACTGAGTGCAGTTTGGAAGGATTTTTCAGCGTCGGGGACAACGGAACAATAACTGATTTGCTTAATATGCTTCCAAGAGGCTAGCGATAGTTCGGGTTCAGCAGCAAACTGAGATGTGGGAATACTTGCTTGTTCACCAATTGCCCCGTCTTCCCACGCACCAAGTCGGCATGTGGTATTGCCTATGTCTAGGCAGAGACAATTGCGCAAGGCTTTCACTTCTGGAGAGAAACTTCGCCTGAGTTTACGGCTTTTCGTTTCCCATTCCTGGCTTGAAGGATCAGAGCACCTGATGCATCGATCCCGTTTGCTTTTCCAGAGAACTGATCTTTTCCACTTTGGATAGTTACTTTTTGTCCTTTTAGAAAATCCATCTCCTCCCATTGCTGGAGTAATTTTTCACCAGAATTCTCTTTCATGCATTCCTTACTTGCTTTGATACTCACTCGGACAATTTTTGCGGCAAGTTCATGAATCCGCCATTCCATGCCAGTTTCCTCTTTCAAAGATGTGGATATATTTTGGAGATCGTTCGGAAATTGTTTAATCGTTGAGTTTATATTCAATCCAAAGCCAAACACAATAGACCTGACTTGATCACAGTCAATCGAGGCCTCGGTCAGCATGCCAGCAAGCTTTTTATTATTTAAAAGTAGATCATTGGGCCATTTGACCCGGAGGTCTTCAACTCCAGTATGTTTTTGAAGAAATTTCCCAATGGAAACACCCTGCCAGAGAGTGAAATTACGGAATTTCACTAATTCGACATTGGGTTGTAATGCGATGGATAAATAAAGATTTCCTCCCTTTGGGCTGTGCCACTTTCTTCCCATTCTACCACGCCCCTTTTCTTGCTGATGACTTAAAACAATGAATGGTGCTTTATGTCCGCTCGCGAGAAGCCTTTCAGCTTCAGAATTTGTGCTATCTACACGGTCAAGTAAGTGAAAGGGGTACTCCAATTTGCATTCCTTAAACCATGCTTCCAATAATGGTCGCACGAGAGTGTTCGGCTCACCCGCCAATCGATACCCCCGGTTCTGGCAGGCTTCAATCAATAATCCTGTCTTACGAAGTTTATCAATTCTGGACCAAATTCCTACACGGGACATTTTTAATTTCTCGGCCAGATAATTTCCGGAAATAAATTGTGGTGAGGCTTTTAACAAACTACCCAATAAGAATGCATTTGGATCATCTGTTTTGATCCCTTTTGCTTTTACTTTGCTGGGGTCCAAAACTTTTCTCATTCCCTTTGGGTACTTAGCCATCTTAATCAATCCAATCCAACCCAATATCTACCCATCTTGCCTGATGCACGGGAGCACCCGTGGATACAAAGTGAGGCCCAGCATTGGCGTATTCAACAAGGTTTTCCTCATTGATTCCACCGCTTGCCTCAAGCACGACCCGGTTTTGATTAATTTTTACAGCCTGGGCTACTTCTTCAGGTGAAAAATTGTCCAGTAAGACAGCATCCACACCTCCTTCTATGGAGGGCTCGAGCCTGGCTAAATCGTCAATTTCCACCTCCACCAATTGATCCTTCGCCCGTTCTTTTACTGAGGTCAGAAACTCTAAAAATTCTTTGTTGTTGGAAACTCCAGCTGATGCCAAGTGATTGTCTTTGATAAGAATCTGGTCAAACAAGCCCATTCTGTGATTGTAAGAACCTCCGGTGGCAGTGGCATATTTCTCAAAAATCCTCAGTCCAGGAGTAGTTTTTCTTGTATCCAGTAAACCGACATCATACTGGGCGAGAATTTTTACAAAGCCAGCTGATTTTGTGGCAACGCCAGATAATCGCTGCATAAAATTGAGGAGAGTTCTTTCGGCGGCTAGAATTTGACTGGTCGGACCTCTTAAAATTCCTAAGCAATCTCCTTTTGGGCAGAAATCTCCATCTTTTTTTTGCGGTGTGAAATTTAATTCTTTGCATCCAAATTTCGGCAAAATGAGATCAGGCAAATTAAGTCCGCAAATTACCATATCCTCACGGGCTACGAAGGCTGCATTACCTCTGGTTTTGATATTGCAAGTCTGGCAAGTCAGATCCGATTGCCAGGGTGATTTACTTTGAGCCTTACCGAGGTCTTCATCAACACATACGGTGAAAATAGAGTCTACTAACCTGGATGATTCTTCTATTTCATGCCACGAGATTCGTCGGCGAAAATGATCAACCCGGTTTGGAGTAGCGTTCACGAAATTGCCGATAGCTCTAAACTTTTTCTTAGATCAAGAAGTTCTTTGGATGCAGGTATATCTGAAATGATTTCTCCGGGGTTTGGACCAACTCCGATAAATCTGATTTCGGGTAGTTTGCATGAGGGATTAAGACCATCAGGAAAAGCTGCATCGACTAAGCAGCCCAGCATTTCAGCAACATATAATTGTGCTTCCTTGGGTAAGGAATAAAAGGACTGAATTTTCTGAATATCTTCGGTCCATCCCGGAAGGGTTTTGTAAACAGGCTGCAAAGACCTTCTAAGTTCTTCATTTCTGGGTACGGTGTATGAAATACTTCCGTCAGCAGATTTGTACCCGGTGCAAATCTTCAGCTCTGGGGGTACTGAGGGGTCTAAGGTGAGGGCATCCAATTTATTGATGACTAACTGATCGAATCCACCATACCTTAACGCGTTTCCTTTTTCCACAGCGTCGAACCAGCCAACCATACGCTGCCTTCCCGTAGATGTTCCAAATTCTAGTTTAGCAAGTTTCCTGCCCCATGGGTCATCGATATGATCGATTTGGGTGAGAAAATGATGGGTGCCGACTTTTGTGTCATAGGCCTTGCAGCACCCGACTTCACTAACTGGCTGCAAGGGAATACCTCCAGAGTGGAATAATTCCGCACTTGTGGTATGGGATGCGGTTACATTTGGGGTAAAGCCATGCCTTTTGTCGAGCCAGTATGCCTGTCCGAATTCAGCAACAACCAATCGCTTTTCCTTCTTGGCACGAAGAAGGAAATCTCGGCCGTCCCTAATCTGTGAACAAAGCTCTGTCCCAGCTTTCCAGTATACTTCAAACAATTCCTCAAGATTTAGGGAGTAGGGCTCTGTTCCCAGGAACCTGCTAAAATTAAACTCCTCAAGCTGGAAAATGCCATCATCAATGGAAGCTTGGTTTGCCCGGTTTTCTGCCTGGGTAAGAATCTCAAAAAAATTAAACCATTCAGATTCCTTAACTTTACAAACCCAGCGTATGGTATCCATCGCCCGGTTGCAGCGCTGACGCAGGGCAGAATAGAAAGCATCTTTTTCCTGTTTAAAGACCTGGTAAAAAATTTGCCATTGTCCGGTTTCATCCCCATAGGAAGGGCTGATTCCTCTACCAGTGGAGCCTCTGCTCTCCATTCCGAGTTGCTCCACCCGATAGTTTTCCCACGCCAGGTCCAGTAATCTGTGAGTTAGGTCGCTAACCTGACATTTTTCATCAATGAGTAACCGGTCCAGGATTTTCAAACCCCTGGCTTCAAGTGGTTTTGCTTCCCAGAGAAACTTTCGAGGATCTGCCACAACTCCCGATCCTATCAGTAGGGTGGGGACATCTGGATCTCCCACTCCTGATGGGAGTAAATTAAGCTTTAGACCAGCGGCGGTATGACCAGCATTGGCTCCACCATTTACTTTCATTACTCCGATGGCTGGCTGGTTATGGAGTTTTTTCTCGTTTTCGAGAATTTCATGAACTACCCGTCCTTTGCCTTCATCACCCATGCTTATTCCGGTGACTGTTACCAAATTGGAAGCGAATGATTGATCAGAAAGGCTCATTAAATAAATTGGGAAGATTAGGAGCGGGCAAGATCGCTTCTTTTGATTTCAACCACATCATGCGGAGCAGACTCACGCTGTCCGGCTGGAGTAACCCGAACGAAGCGGGCATTGTGGGCAAGGGTGGCAAGATCCGGTGCCCCAAGGTAACCAAGCCCCGCCCGAATGCCACCGGCCAAATTTTCCAGAATTTCCCGAAGGGATCCCGAGACTTCTTTTAATGCCTCGATTCCCTCTGGAGCACTTTTGCCACGCAAATCTTTCTGGCTGTGTCCGTAGCGTGCAGCAGAGCCATCACGCATAGCCTCCAGGCTGCCCATGCCCCGATATTGTTTATAATATTTCCCTTCAATTTCGATAATGGCTCCGGGAGCCTCCCGGCACCCAGCGAGTAAACCTCCGCAGATTACGCCGTCCGCAAGAGTCAGTGCCTTCACGATATCACCAGACTTATTGATGCCACCATCCGCAAGAAGGGTAACCCCTGATTTTTTCTTGGATTGAGCAGCAGCATACAATGCAGTCATTTGAGGCGTGCCAACCCCAGCCACGATTCGAGTTGTACAGATTGATCCTGGACCCTGGCCAATTTTGACAATATCCGCTCCAGAATCGGCAAGAAACTCTACACCTTCCCCGGTGGTTACATTTCCTGCCATGATTGGTAAATCTTTGAAGACAGACCGTAAGGATTTTATCGCATCTCCCACACCCTTTGTATGTCCATGTGCAGTTGATACGGCGACCAGGTTGAGGCCTTTTGTTACCATTTCGCCAACATGGTCTACCAAAGAATCTTTTTTGATGTTACCCTCATCATCCCGTGGTACGGATACGGCTGCCCCGCAAAGTAACCTGAAATTCTGATCCCTGGATGGTTTTAAGTGATCTGATGATTCATCCATGATCCGCTCGATGTCACTGAGTGTGTAAAGGCCACGCATACGGTCCTCTTCATCGACTACCAGGAGTTTGTGTATGCCCATGTGGGCACTGAAAAATTTATCTGCAGTAGCAATGGGATCATCTCCAACTTCAGATTCCCGGATTGTGAAAACTTTGTCACGTGGGAGCATTCCTTCGGTAACCTTGCGGTCCCGGTATCTTGCTTTGACAACGCGACCGGGTAGTAATCCCAGTAATTTCCCTGCCTCGTCCACGATGGGAAAAGTACGGAATTGAAAATTCTTCTCCTCGATGGTTTCCAGAACATCGGCGATATATTTGTCCGCAGTAAAAGAGATAGGGTCCTGAATCAATCCATGTACATGATGCTTTACCCGGGTCACTTCTTTCACTTGTTGCCTTTGGCTCATGTTGTAATGAATGAGCCCCATGCCCCCATTAAGAGCCATGCCAATCGCCATCTGAGATTCAGTGACTGTATCCATATCTGCAGAAATCATTGGCAGGCTTAAGTGGATGGACTCACATAGCTTGGTGTCCAGTTTAACTTGGCCAGGTAAAACCTCGGAATAGCGAGTAACCAAGGAAACATCATCAAATGTCAGCCCGCTGGGTAAAGAACGGGAGAAAAATTCATTTGCTGCGAGGAATAACTCGTTATCCATGATTGGTGATTTTGTTGTCCATCGACGATCTATTTATATGATCTAAAAGGATGCTTATCTCAAGGATATTCAATGGAACCTTCTCGTAAATACATAGTCTATAAGCAGTCTTTTCAATCCCCGCTCATTACTTCAAGAGGAAGATGGGAAGAAAGAACCAGTTGGGTCCTTCGCGAACAGAAAGAAGACGGATCAATAAGTTTCGGTGAAATTGCTCCCATTCCTGACCGCAACGATATCATAACTGAGGAATTTCAGGCGGAGTTGGACAACTGGGCCAGTTACCAAATTGATTCATCAGATTTTTTATGGATAAGACCCGCGTTAACATCTTTGGCCTCTTCTATTTGGATGAATCCAGATTCTCCCCGACAGTATTTAAAGAGCAGTGCCCGACTGTGGGGAATGAAGCCCGATCATCTTGAAGGAGTGGTGAAAAGAAAAATCGGAATCTTGCCACCAACTGATGAAATTCCAATGATTCAAAAATGGCTGAAGGATCTACCAGAAGGAGTGCGGGTGCGGCTTGATCCAAATGAAAGCTTTTCACGAGATGATCTGCTGAAATGGACCGAGTCCCTGATGCACTTTACCTCGGTTGAATTTATTGAACAGCCTACGGGGTTCAAGGATGATGAGTGGTTACTCAATTACGCACCCCAGTCCCCCATACCTATTGCGTTGGATGAATCTTTGCTCAGACTGGATCTTGACGCTCAAATTGCTGGGTTGGGGGAAAATATATTCTTTGTGATTAAACCAATTCTTTTCCCAGATTGGATTAGTCTCTTCTCTGTTTTTAAAGATTGTATGGATAGGGTTATTTTTTCCACTGCATTCGAAAGTCCCTTCGGATACGAGGCATTGTTGCGGCTTGCTTCGCATTCCCCTTTGGTGCCAGGATTGGAAAGATCCTGCTTTCTCGGAAATAAGCATGAATTTAAGCAACATCACCAGGCTAATTTATCATCTCCATCCGTATCTGTTGAAGAGTTGGACAGATTGTGGAGAAAGTTAGATCAATGATGGTTGAGTATTCCAATTTTATCTCCGATTGGAGTACATCCGGGAGTTCTAAAGGAGAGTTGCTTTTGGAGTACGCTACTTCTGCGTATGAAATTTTGAAAAAAGGTAAATCAGTCACTTTAAGCACTGATGGATCTTCTGAAGATACCGACTCAGAACAAGACATTACCTTGAGCTTTTTTTCAGGTGGAACGGGAGGGGAACCTGAGAAAGTTACTCATTCTCCGTCTACCTTAGGTTTTGCCGTTGATGGATTAATCAACCGAATCGGAGAGGAACCTGTGAATAGTTTGTGTTGCTTGCCACTATGGCATGTTGGGGGGTGGATGCAATTGGAGCGGGCGTGGAGAACAGGTGGTAAAATTATTTTTTGTGATTACAGGGATATCGCATCCCTGAGACCTTCAATCGTCAGTGAATTTTGGATATCGCTGGTTCCCACCCAGCTTGTGGAACTACTTAAGGATGAGAGAGCGGTAGATTTACTGAAGTGTGTAAAAGGAATTTTTGTGGGTGGTGCGACCATCAGTCCTCATCTAAATGAAAAAGCAAGAGAATCGGAGCTACCCGTATTTCCCTGTTACGGCTCTTCCGAAACTGCAGGCATGGTAACCCTGCTTCATTCTGAGAACTTTTTGAACGGAATCGATGGAGTAGGGCAGTGCCTTAGTCATGCCCAAATACGCTTAGATCCCGTCACTCAAATCGCAGAAGTTCAAGCAGATAGCTTATGTTTATCCCGGGGGAATCAAAAATATCAGCGGGGTGATTGGTTAAGGACTCCCGACTACTGTTCTTTCTCTGAAAATGGAAATTTGAAAATCCATGGAAGATCGGACCGGATTATTAACACCGGTGGAGAAAAAGTAAGTGCCTCTCAAATCGAACAAATTCTGTATTCCACAGGAATGGTAGAGCAATGTTTGGCAACTGGAATTCCCGATGAGAAATGGGGGGCGAGACTGGTGGTTTACATCTCGCCTGAAAACATTGACCTCAAGGAAGTTCAGGCACGAACCAATGAACTTTTAAAGGGGTGCATGAAGCCAAAGGAATGGCATCTTTGCCAAAAGATACCATTTTCAGATATGGGAAAGCCAATTGCCCGTATTAGAGCTAAATAGGACTAGAGTTTATCGATAATTTTATCGGCTAAGCCATATTCAATGGCTTCTTGTGCATTTAAGTAAAAATCCCGGTCAGTATCCTGTTGGATTTTTTCCATGGGTTGCCCGGATGTGCGGGACAAAATGGTGTTCAATTCTTCCCTGAGACGTTCCATTTCCTGCGCCTGTATATTAATATCAACAGCAGCGGCAACCATACGGCCAGTGATGAGAGGCTGGTGAATGAGTACCCGTGAGTGAGGATATAAATACCGGAGCCCCTTGGATGCTCCGCAAAGAAGGATAGATCCCATACTCGCAGCCATTCCCGTAACCACAACTTTGATGGGCGAGCTGATTAATTGCATAGTATCGAAAATGGCCATGCCTGCGGTGATGGATCCACCGGGAGAGTTGATGTAAAAAGTAATCTCTTTTCCTGGATCAGTAGCTTCCAGATGAAGGAGTTTTTCAGTGATGTCGCGAGCGGATTTGTCGCTAACTTCTCCCCAGAGAAAAACCTTACGGTCTTCAATGAATTTAGATTGAATTGCTTCGGCTACCGGGCCGGACTTTTTGTCTTTGTCTTTATCTTCGCTCATGAAAAGGGTTTGGATATATCTGGTTAAAAGTTTTTGTCGAGCATCTCAATCCTGCGAATGTGTCTGCCTCCCTCAAATTCAGCATTGAGCCAGGCATCAATGATTTGCAGAGTTAATTCTTGGCTGATTTGCCTTTGTCCAATCGATAATACATTTGCATTGTTGTGCTCCTTGGCCAGGCGTGCAGTTTCAACACTCCAACACAGAGCGCAGCGAACACCTTTGATCTTATTCGCAGCCATAGCTTCCCCATTCCCGCTGCCACCAAATACAACTCCTAGGTCGCATGTTCCATCTGCAACACTTTGGGAAGCGGGTTGCACATATTCGGGATAGTCTACGGATTCACTGGAGTGAGTTCCAAAATCCTCAACCTCATGACCCAATTTGAGAAGGTGAGTTTTCACTGCCTCCTTATATTCAAAACCGGCATGGTCTGTACCTAGTGCAATTTTCATAACCTGTTAATCTCAATTGGTTGGTATTCAGATAAGACCAAGCTCCATCTTGCCTTCCTCCGAAATCATATCCTGAGTCCAGGGTGGATCCCAGACAATTTCTACTTCGGCATGATCGATGCCGGCAAGCTCGAGCACTTTACCTTTGCAGTCGTCTGCGATAACCGGGCCCATGCCGCAACCAGGTGCAGTCAGGGTGAGATCAATATAAGCCACCCGTCCATAAGTTTCAGTATTTTCGATCTCTACGCGGTAAATCAGACCTAAATCCACCACATTAACCGGAATTTCCGGGTCAAAAACGGATTTTAGGCTTTCTCGAATATCCTCGATCTCAGCAGGCTTTGAATCCTTGGATTTATTAGCACTGTTTGAGGTCTCGAGGTTTTCCCCAAGGGCATCGGCATCCATTGCAGCGATACGGTACATTCCCTGCAGCGTCATGACGGTGAAGTTACCTCCCAGGCGATGAGTGATGGTAACTTTCTCTCCACGTCCAAGAGTAAATTCCTCCCCATGCGGGATAAGCGTGGCTACCACATCTCTGGTTAATTCAACTTCCTGGTGGCTCATAATTTTTACGAGTCGAATGATTGAGCAAGCTGTTCCAAAGCTAGTTCACGGGTCTGCTCATCAGAAATTGTATCAATTGACTGGCTGAGAAATCCGAGTGCAATTAATTTTTCTGCCTCTGACTCAGCGATACCACGACATTTAAGGTAAAATAATTCCTGCGGATCAATCTTACTGGTGGTGGCTCCGTGGCTGCACTTAACTTCATTGGCCAAAATTTCCAACCCGGGAAGCGAATCTGCTTCTGCTTGTGAACTTAAGAGTAGGTTACGGTTGGTCTGATAGGCATCCGTGTGCTGGGCGTCCTCCTCCACTTTAATAAGGCCAGAAAAAACTGATTTGGATTCATTCCTCAGGGCATTCTTGCAGAGTAAATTACTGGTGCAATGGGGAGCTTCATGAACCTGAATGGTTCTTTGATCAAATATTTGCTCATCCTTACCAAGAAACGCAGAACCGTATTCAAAGTGAGCACCAGGCTCTTTTAAGATGCCGCGGGATTCAATTCGTGATTGACTGCATCCCAAATGGATACTGGTCGTATGAAGGTTTGCATTTTTGCCAATTACAAAATTCTCCATGTTCATAAGGGTGGCGTCTTTGGAGCAGTTCTGGATAACAATGCGATTGAGTTTAGCTCCTTCACCAAGCTTTACTTTCAATAAATTGGAAATATACCCTCCTGGGTTTTGGCTATTCGAGGTAAACTTTTCGATTACTGTAATCTCAGAATATGCCCCGAGCTCAATGAGATTATGATGAAAAGCAATTTTGCCCAGTTCTGGTTCTGAATGCTCGATCACAATTGGAGATGTACTTGTGACAGATGTATCGGCACGCAAAACAAATCCAGTTTCAGCAAATGCCCCAGTTAAATGATGAAATTCATCTGCCCCTAAGTTTGGGCCGGAGATTTCTGGGAGGGCAGATAAAGCGTGAGGTTGGTCCAGGATTAGTTTGTCCAGTAGATCAAGTGATACTCCGTCAGCGATTTCATTTTGACCGAATATTAAAGAGTTTTTTGCATCTGCAAGCCCGGCAATCTTACTAATGCCGAAACGGGCTCGCGGAGAAAATCTCCAGCGTTCATCCTTGAGGATATGATCGGGCAATTCAGAGAAACTATCCCAGCAATCTTTGCGGAAATCTGCAAGCCAGCCTGGTTCCCAAGATCTACTTTCGGCAAAATTTTGGAAAGTTTTGGGGGATTCGAGGGAAAAAGAGGGCATAGAGAGATCGGGTGATAAGGTTTTTTGGCTCATGATGTTTTACCCGACGGAGCCTTCCATCTCTAAATCAATCAATCGTTTCAATTCCACACTATATTCCATGGGGAATTCCCTGATTAAATCATTTACAAATCCATTCACACAAAGACTCATCGCTTCTGCCTCACCAAGCCCCCGTTGTTGCATATAAAAGATTTGTTCAGCACTGACTTTGGATACGCTGGCTTCGTGCTGTACGGAATTTGCATCTCCCTGAACCGTTATGGCAGGGTAGGTATCTGTCTGGCTATTGCTGTTGATAAGCAGGGCGTCACATTCAGTATTGTTTTTACAGCCCTTGAGATGTCCGGGCATTTGAACAAGTCCGCGGTAAGAAGCTCTACCTTCCCCAATCGAGATAGATTTGGATATTACATTGCTTGATGTTTCATCTGCGGCGTGAACCATTTTAGCACCGGTGTCCTGGTGTTGCCCATCGTTGGCCAGAGCGATGGAGACCACTTCTCCCCGGGCTTTTCTCCCGCGAAGCACAACCCCGGGATATTTCATCGTCAGCCTGGATCCAATATTGCAATCGATCCAGCGTACTTCGGCTTCCTCTTCCGCAAGAGCCCTTTTCGTGACGAGATTGAAAACATTGTTTGACCAGTTCTGTACAGTGACATACTGGATTTTTGCTCCCTTCAGGGCCACAAGCTCAACCACCGCACTGTGAAGAGTGGATGTCTCAAATTTTGGTGCGGTGCATCCCTCCATGTACATTACTTCAGAGCCTTCGTCCGCGATGATCAGGGTACGCTCAAATTGACCAAAATTTTCTGCGTTAATCCGGAAATATGCCTGTAGAGGTTGAGCTAATTTCACTCCAGGTGGAATATAAATAAAACTACCACCTGAAAATACTGCACTATTCAGAGCCGAAAATTTGTTGTCGGATGTGGGAATGACTTTACCAAACCATTTTTTGAAAATTTCCGGATGTTCCTTCAGACCCTCAGTGGAACCAACAAAAATAACGCCCTCTTTTTCGAGATCTTCTTTCATTCTCGAATAGGCAGCTTCACTATCAAACTGTGCTTCCACACCCGCGAGAAATTTTCTTTCCTGCTCCGGAATCCCCAGTCTCTCAAAAGTATTTTTTACATCGTCCGGCACTTCATCCCATGTGCGGCTTGGGCGTTGCCCTTTGGCCAGGTAGTAACGGATAACATCAAAATCAATATTCTTGAGATCATCAGTAGCCCAATGGGTGGGCATTGGTTTTTTTTCAAAAGTGGACAGTGCTTTTAGTCTAAAATCCAAAAGCCAGGGATCTTCTCCTTTAACATCGGAAATGTATTTAACCACATCTTCGGACAACCCTATACCTGCATCAAAAGAGTAGTCAGTTTCATAATGAAAATTCCCTTTATCTCTATCAACTTCAACTTGTGATGGACTAATCATAGTATTTGCAGTGGCGGAGCTCCTTTAAGCGGCTGCCTCTTGTTTGATCCAGTCATATCCGCGTTCTTCCAGTTCAAGAGCGAGTTCTTTTCCAGCAGTTCGGATGATTTTACCTTCAGACATTACATGAACATAGTCGGGCACAATATATTCCAAAAGTCTTTGGTAATGGGTGATAACCAAAATTCCACGATCAGGATTGCGCATCCGGTTTACCCCTTCCGAAACGACCCGGAGTGCATCGATGTCCAGACCACTGTCTGTTTCATCCAGAATGCAGTACTTGGGATCAAGCATCGACATTTGCAGAATTTCACAGCGTTTTTTTTCACCCCCTGAAAAACCATCATTGAGCGAACGGGAGGTGAATTTCCTATCCATGCCGAGATCATCCATCTTTTCATAAAGTTCTTTGTAAAAATCAACCGCCTTGACTTTCTCCCCTTCTGCAAGCCGTGCATTGCGGGCAGCTCGGATGAAATTTGCAATACTCACACCGGGTACTTCCATCGGATACTGAAATGCGAGAAACAATCCAAGTCTTGAAATTTCATCAGGTTCCAGACCGAGAATTTCTTCATCGTCCAAGCTTACAGAACCACCGGTAACTTCATAATCTGGATGGCCGGAAAGAACTTTCGCGAGAGTACTCTTTCCGCTTCCATTGGGACCCATGATTGCATGCACTTCTCCCTTGGGGATGGTAAGACTAAGATTGCGAAGAATTTCTTTATCCTCAATAGAGGCGGAAAGATTTTCAATTTTTAGAGTGTTCACTTTATAGTAGTAAGTAGACGATTTTAATTGGAGGAGTTAAAGGTACCTGTGAAGGTAAGTTCAAAATTGTCAGAAGAATAATGGTCCGGCAAAGATTGCTTAATCGAATCTACCAAAGACTTATCGAGTTCCAAATCGAAGATCTTTCCACTTTCGGAGCACTTGAAGTGGGCATGTGGAGATAAATTTGGACAGTATCTGGCTGAAGACCGGTCAAAAACGATCTGCTTTACCAAGGAAGATTGAGTAAGTGTCTCGAGACAATTATAAACCGTGGCAAATGAGATGGAGGGGAGTTTTTTTCTCGCTCTGGTGAAAATCTCATCTGCGGTCGGGTGATCTCTTTTAAGCAATATTGATTCATACACTGTAACTCTCTGCCTAGTCGGTCTGACACCACTATTTTTGAGGGTGTTTTTGATATCTTCTTTGGCAGGCTTAGCTTTCATTTAAGCCATATTATCCTATGCGAGTTTCTGTTTCTCGCAAGAAAAATGGAATTATTCTAATTTTAATAAAGGCAGAAGAATGCCTCAATAGTCAGTGAAAGTAAAAAGACCCCACATAAGGGTAGTCTTGGATCCTCTAAAATCCCTTCTGTGCATTACTTCTTCTGAGCTTAGATGCAAAGACCCTGTCTCAATAGGCTCGAATGAACCTGGCTCATGGGTAATCGCTCCAGCTAAGTTAAATTTCTTGGAAAAGTATTTTTTGGGTGTGAAAGAGCAACCTGAGCACAGCAAACAAACAAGTAGGGGGAGAAGCACCACTTGAATTACTTTTTTATACTTGGGTACACTTGACATATATTATTTCATTCAAGGAAGAAGTTCGTTGCTAGTCAACTTGAAGTTATTCGGAAAACCTCGGATTCAATGATGTTTTCACAGGATAAGGATTGTGCCAGCTTTATAATAATTTATCGTTGAGTGGCTATTATGACAAAAGAAAATACTTTGATGGAAGAGATCATCTCTCTATGCAAGCGAAGGGGCTTTGTTTTCCAGTCTTCAGAAATTTATGGAGGATTGAACGGTTTTTTTGATTACGGACCACTTGGTGTAGAATTACGAAAAAATATCAAGGATGCCTGGTGGGAGGATATGGTGAGGAGGCGGGATGATATGGTCGGTCTGGACTCCAGTATCATCATGAATTCTAAAATTTGGCAGGCTTCGGGACATGTCGATGGATTTACGGATCCAATGGTTGATTGTAAGGAATCGAAAATGAGGTACCGGGCGGATCAGCTTTATGCGGCAGAGGTATCAGTCGATGGAGATTCCCTGGGATGGATTTCAATGCTGGAATCAGAGACCATGGTGCCAGATGCCGAAAAAATGGCGGAATCTCTCAAAAGAAAAGCATCCAAGCAAGGTGCCTTAGACGCAATCGATCTTCGCCCATATGATGAATTATCCGCCGAAGAACAATTATGTGTTCCTTCCCCTGCTACGGGAAAGCCTGGTTCTCTTACTCCTCCCCGTGAATTCAATATGATGTTTGAAACACATGTGGGTGCATTACGGGATGGATCATCAAAGTGCTATTTACGTCCGGAAACAGCTCAGGGGATATTTGCCAATTTTAAAAACATCGTGGACACAGGTCGTGTAAAAGTTCCTTTCGGAATTGCCCAGATTGGAAAAGCATTCCGCAATGAAATTACCCCACGAAATTTCATCTTCCGATCCCGTGAGTTTGAGCAGATGGAAATCGAGTATTTTATACCACCCGGAGATGAGCACTGGCCCCGCTATCACCGCCAATGGATCGATGCCAGAAAGCAGTGGTTTGAATCCATCGGTTTAACCTCTGAAATGCTGGGCGAAGAAGAGCATCCCAAAAATAAGTTAGCTCACTATGCCCAAGCCTGTACAGATATCACTTTTAAGTTTCCCTTCGGCGAGCATGAGCTTGAGGGAATCGCCGCCCGTGGTAATTTTGATCTAACCCAACATCAGGATCACTCAGGCAAAAGCCTGGAATATTTCGATGAAGGCCTCAAGGAGCGTTATCTCCCTCATGTGATTGAGCCCAGTCTCGGAGTAGACCGTACCTTTCTCGCTGTGCTTTGTGCCGCTTATCAGATTGATGAAGTGGGTGGTGAAAAACGCACAGTGATGAAATTTCATCCACGGGTTGCGCCCATCAAAGCATCTGTTTTGCCCTTGGTGAAAAATAAACCGGAATTGGTCGAAAAAGCTGAGGCACTCTACAAGCGATTACAAAGAAGATGGAATGTGACCTATGATCAATCCGGGGCTATCGGCCGCCGTTATCGCCGGGCGGATGAAGCGGGGGTACCTTTTGCCCTGACTGTAGATTTTGACACGATCGAAGGAGACGGCTCTATTACCCTGAGGGATCGTGATTCAACCGATCAGCAAAGAATGTCAGTGGAGGAAGCCATGCAATTTTTGGAGGAGAAAATTAATCCTTAGCATGTATTCTTATTGATCTTAGCCATTACTTATCTTCCAGTCTTCCAAAACCAACTGAAGCGAGCTTCTTCCGTTCCAATTATTCCTCCGAAGCTTAAAAGCTAAATCTATCCTCTGATCACAAGGAGGTATATTTTTTCCCATTCTCCAGGCGATGCCACGGATAAAATCCAACCCATTGTGGAAGGAAAACTGAAAATGCTCGCCTTTGCTAATTTTGCGAGGAGGGGTGTCCAACATAATCCCTTTCACTGCGATAACCGGCTCAGGGTTGTCCTGTCCAAACGGTCCGAGGGAATTGATATCTCCCAGAAGCTTGTAATTCAATTCCTTTGGGTCAACCACTGCATCAATCTGAAGAGTTGGTCTCTCTGTAGTTGGGCTAAACAAGCGGTTGGTACACTCAGTAAATTTCTTAGTAAATGCTTCCAGTTTGCTCTCCTGTAGCCCGAGGCCAACTGCAATTGGATGACCGCCCCAGTGAGTCAGGTAATCCTGGCAGTGGGATAAAATTTCAACTAAGTTCAATCCGGGGATTCCCCGTCCAGAGCCTGTATATTCATCATCCTCTGATTTGGCCAAAACCAGACATGGCTTATTGAGGGAGTTGGCCAGTTTGCCGGCAACAATGCCAACCACTCCTGGGTGCCAACCATCTCCACTCCCGGTCACCACAACTGCGGGCTGATCAGTAAAATACTTTTCTGCCTGAGCTAAAGCATCCGCGGTAAGTTCTGCTTCAATTCCTTTTCGCTGTTCGTTAAGATGAGTGAGTCTGCCCGCAAGTTTTGCACAATCCTCCTCATCGCTCTCCAGAAGCAGTGCAACGGCGGTCTCTGGTTCATTTAACCTTCCGCATGCATTGATTCTTGGAGCTAGTTTGTAAGTAATATCCTCCGTTTCTGGCTCCATGGACTCATTCATTCCACATTCTTTAAGAATGGCTCTTAATCCAGGTGATGCATCTAGGAATAACCTTTTAATTCCAAAGTGTGAAAAAATTCTACTCTCACCTTGAAGGGGTACTAAATCTGCCAGAGTCCCGATCGCACAGAGAGGGAGAAAGTCTCTTGGCGTAAGTTGATCAGCATCAGGCAAGTCCAACTCCCGGGCCTTTTTGTAAAGTGCATGAATAAGTTTGAAACACAGTCCGGCGGTGCAAAGGTTCCTCCATGGTTGTCCATGGTCTTCCTGTAGATGAGGATTTACAATGGTAGCCAAGGGTGAATCTCCCGATTTTAGTTGATGATGATCAACAACCAGTAAATCGATTCCCTGTTCACTGAGATACCTAGCTTCCTCAACCGAGTTGGTTCCACAATCCAAAGCAATCACCAAGCTGTAATCCCTTCCTTGTAGTCCCCGTTGAAGAACTTTCTTAGTGAGTCCATACCCTTCGGTTATTCTTTGGGGAATGATGGTGTCTGCATGGATATCCAGAGATTGAAGGCCCTGTTTTGTCATAACCGTGGAGGAAATTCCATCCACATCGTAATCGCCCACAATTAAAACCTGTTGTTTTTTTTCTCTGGCTACGAATATCCGATTCACTGCAGTCTCCATATTCTGAATCAGAAAAGGGTCCTGGAGATGTTTTAATTTCGGGGAAAGGAATTGATCGGCAATGACGGGATCTTGAAATCCTCTTTTCGCCATCAACTCGGCCACTATTTTCGATACTCCTAGTCCCCCTAGGAGTATATCAACGGAGGATTGATCCGCATCCTGCTCGATCCACTCCTTCACAATCGAGCCGCTAAATCAAAAAAATAAAATTCCTATTTTGAGGTCTGCCAGTCGTACTTGGGCAAAAACTCTCCTTCTTCAACGTGCTTCCTGTCTCCACGATGCCAGAAGTAGAAAATAGGGCTCGCGATAAAGATGGAGGAGAAAGTACCCGTAAGAATTCCGATCACAAATACAAAGGCGAAATCATTGATGATTCCGGCACCAAAAATCCAGAGGGAGGTGGCCGCCAGTAAGGTAGTGAAACTTGTGAGAACGGATCTCGAAAGAACACGATTGATAGCAATAGTTACAATCTTCCGAAGATTGGTAACCGGGTTGAGTTCCAATTCTTCCCGAATCCGATCAAAAACCACAATGGTATCATTGATGGAATATCCAACAATCATTAGAATAGAAGCAAGCATGGGGGCAGTAAACTGACCTGAGCAAATCATTCCATCAGATAAATGACCAATCAGGACAAACAGTCCAACTGTCATGAGTATGTCATGAATAGTGGCGACAACTGCACCAATTGCGTATCCCATTTCGAAACGAAGAGCTACATATAGTAAGATCCCGAGCAGAGCAACGGATACGGAGAGGATGGCATCACTTTTGATTTGTTCGCTAACCGAGCCTCCAATATTGCTGAGTCCTTCTTCAATAAAAGAGGATTCGGGGAATTGTTTTTGCAAATGAGACAGAGCTTCTCTGGATTTACCTGTTTCAGTTTGAAGAACCAACCGACTGGCTCCTTCGCCAGAACCAACCTCAGAGCGGTATACATGCTGAACTTCTCCCAGGTCAGAGTTTGCCTGAAAGGATTCTTCCAGATCTCCGGCATCAATCGCACTCGTAAAACCGGCGACCAATTCTTCTCCTCCGCGGAAATCGATTCCAAGAATCGAATCCTTCTTGGAATAAACCGAGAAGATTCCAATTCCCACAACGATCCAGGACGCCAAAAATGCAATCTTGCGGTACTTAAGAAAATCAATGCTTTCCTTGGGATCTGCTTTTTGAATGTTCTGCAAACTAATCAAGTTTTGGACTCCAGATTTAAGAAGGAAGGTTAGGAAAAAACGGCTCACAAACAGGGCACAGAATACGGAGGAAGCGATACCTATGGCTAGAGTAATACCAAAACCCTTCACGGGTCCGGTACCTAACCAGATAAGAATGCTCGCAGTGATCAAAGTGGTTATGTTTGCGTCAATGATAGTGGAAAAGGCTTTGGCATATCCACCCTCCAAGGAATGCTCCGGGGATTTACCAGCTTTCAATTCCTCGCGAATTCTTTCAAAAATCAGAATGTTCGCATCCACCGCCATACCGATAGTCAGTACAAGAGCTGCCATACCAGGAAGGGTAAAAGTTGCCTGAAAAATGCCAGCAAGAATAGCGATAACAAGCAAAACATTGAGAGCAACCGATACAACCGCTACAATTCCTCCTGCCTTGTACCAGACAATCATAAACGCGATAACTAAAATGGATCCCAGCAGGCATGCATTGACACTACTGGAGAGAGCACCAGCCGCCAGAGTGGGGGATACTTCATATTGTTCCCCAATGGAGAGGGATACTTTGAGAGGGTTATTGAGAATATCCGAAAGCATCTTGGCTTCGCGGAAACTGAAGTTCCCAGTGATTACCGCACTGCCTCCCCCGATTCTTTCCTTGACTGTGGGAGCACTTTCCAGCTTGCCGTCCAGTACAATAGCTAGGCGACCAGGCATGCCTGTTGCCAAGTCACTCATTTGGGCAATTTGGCCAGTTAAATCACCAAATAATTTTCCTCCTTCAGTAGTGAAATCAAGGCCCACTTCCCATCCGCCCATTTGATCCTGCCGGGGGTAAGCCTCCGAGATAATTTCCCCATCCGCAGACCACAGGCGTCTTACCCAAATAGGTCTTTCATTGGGCTGGGCATCACTACGTAAAAGAGCAACATAAGGAATTCCTTCATCGTCGGTCCATTCCTCTCCTTCCAAAACGGGAACAGGTGCTTCGGCATTGGTATTTACAATGCGGAATTCCAGCTTGGCTGGTTTCTGCAATTCGCTGATGATTCCTGGATCCTGCTTGGTGGTAAGGTCAGGAATTTGTACTTCAATGGCGCGGTCTCCTTTCTTTCGGACGAGGGTTTCGGCTACCCCGAACGCATTGAGTCGTTCGCTCATAATTTCCACGACTTTGTCCATTGCTGATGCACCCGATGCCTGATCAAGGTCAGCGGTCACATTGATATCGGTGGCTTCCATGGTGAAGGCGATACCACCGCGCAAATCCAAACCACGCTTGATTGCGGCTTGAGATTTTTTCAGCAGGGTACGGAGGACAAGATCATTTCTTTTGTTTCTGTCTTTGACATGAGTTGCCCGGATACCAGGTTTAACCAGAAAAGGAACAAGGCGGGAACCCACAGTGCCAAAAAATCCCTGTGGCGGGCGGAAATAAGCCGCATAATCGAGGCGGTTTCTGAGACCATAGTCCCGGAGAGCAGAGTAATTAATTGGCTGGTCTTCAGGGATTTGTAGTCTCAAATTATCAATAACTTCAGAAAACTGCTCGTGCCCGGCATGAAAAGATGCATTTGCATCCGAGGTAACCTGGGAAAGAGCGTATTCTCCGAGTTCCTGATCCTCAAGAGGAAGAATTAACGACACACTAATCGCAGTGATAAATGCGATAAAAATGAGTTTCCAGGTATTCGAACGATTCATAATTGATACAGGAGAAAATCCTTTCGGGCAGAAAGGAAAAGGGAAGAGTAAAATTAATCGATCTTTGCGGAGATCGCGTCTTTGGAAACCTCGACTTTGATGTTTTCTGCGATACGCACCACAAAACGATCATCTTTTACTCCGGTCACAGTTCCAAAAATCCCACCCACGGTTTTGACATTGGCACCCTTTTCCAAAGCCTTGATCATTTTATCGTGCTCTTTTTGTTTCTTTCTTTGCGGGGCAATCAAGAGAAACCAGAAGGCTACAAAAATTAAAATCATGGGCAAAAAGCTCATGAGTCCCCCTCCAGGTGCGGATGGATCTCCAGAAGGTGCCATCGCCAGAGCATGAATAAATGAAAAAGAATCTACGGTTGGAAGTGTCATGACAAAGGGACAAACAAACAGAATTTAGAAGAAATTGGCAAGCTTGGAAGGGATGAGCTGGCCACTCGTACCGATGTACTTAAAAAACTGTTTATTGACGAGTCTTTGCTTTGATTAGCTCTTCAGGCCAACTGCGCAAATGTAGATCTCTCTGAGGGAAGGGAATAGATATGCCTGCTTCCTGAAATCGGTCCCAAATACCCAGGAATACCTCACTTCTTGCATTTCCCACGCCGTTGGATGGGTCGTTAATCCAAAACCTGAGCTCCAAATCGACGGAATTGTCCCCAAATCCGGTAAGCAGACAACGGGGTTCAGGATCGTTAAGGACCCGTCCGGAGGACTTGGCTGCTTCCACACAAATCTGCATCGCCAGGCGCGGGTCTGAATCATAGGAGATTCCAACCGGCACACGAACACGAATATTTTTGTCACTGAAGGACCAGTTAATCACCCGGTTTGTGATTAAATCCTCATTGGGAATTAGATGCTCTTTCCCATCACGGGTAATGATGGATGCATAGCGTGCACGAAGAGAATTTATCCAGCCATAAGTATTATCAATTTCAATGACATCTCCCGGCTTTATCGAACGGTCAAGAAGCAGAATTAAGCCACTGACTAAATTGGAAACCACTTTTTGGAGGCCAAAACCAATACCCACACCAATCGCACCACCAAGAAGAGCAAAAGAGGAGAGAT